>JBGPBR010000137.1:0-5680 GCA_041481325.1 Desulfobaccia bacterium | reverse complement strand
CTCTTCCCGGCCGAAGGGGGTGAGCTGCCTTAAGGGGTCGCCCCCGGGCGGCTCAACATGCATCACTTCGGCGCCCTGTTCGCTCAACAGGCTGGCGCCAAACAATCTGCTGATCTGCCAGATGCCGTTGCACATCACCCGTAAGCCCTGCAGGGCCTCCGGTTTATCAAAAATATAATCCAACCTCAAGTTGTCTTCCAGGAATTTACCGAATTCCTGCGCCTTGTGTTTGGCGTAGATATTGTCCATCACCCATTCCGGGGTCGGCGGCGGGGTGACGGGCCAGGGGCGAACCTCCGGCCCCATGAGGGGCAGGGTATCGGCCCGGCTGTTGATTTCAATGTCACGTTTTGTTTTCGCCATGTTTTGACCTCCCATATCTGGCGTCACAGGAGTAGCTTTTTGAGGAGACTTGAACTTATCGAACCACGATTTAATAGATTTAAATACCAAGGTTCCTCCTATCGGGCAAAACCCTGTTCGGAGAAAGGTTCGCTACTGACACAGGGCCACTATCCACACAGAAGCGCCTCTGCCGGTCAGACTTATCCGGCGGCGCTCTCCTTTGAAGACTCACCTCCTTTCCTGTTCGGGATTTGTGGCAAATACGGTGCTTAATGCGGTAGGCGTGTCCGGCCAACACCCCAAGGCCCCACCTATGGCGTGATGACCGCAGTAATGCTCTATTCAAGATTCCTGCCAGAACGATAAGATATTATTAGAAAAATGCTTTAACCTTCCTAAATCAAATAGTTACCCTGAGGCGGCAATGGTCCGGGGCTGCAGTAGAGGAGTTAAAAAGCCCGGCCGTGTGTATGAAATTAGACCCGCATTAGAGAATAATTGAGAAAAACCGTGGAACAATGGGTGATTGAGAAATATTTATTATGTTTGAAATAGGACCCTATCAGCGCCTTTTTCAAGCGGGACGCTGAGTTTCTCCAAGCCATAACGCCGGATTTTGCTATAGAGGGTGCTGCGGCTCAGTTTAAGGCGGCGGGCGGCGTCGTGCTTGTTCCAATTGGCTTCCTGGAGCACCCGTAAAATCAGGCACCGCTCGTTTTCCGCCAGGGAAGTGGACTGGGGCTGGTCCGAGGTGTCCCTGAGAAAGCGCGGCAAATGCTTCCTTCTGATGGTCTCGTCTGGCGAGACGATCACGGCATGGTTGATCGCATTTTCCAACTGCCGGACATTGCCCGGCCAATCGTAATCCATGATGGTCTGGAGGACATTGGCCGAAAATTTCTGGATATTTTTCTTTTCCTTGGCGTTGCACTTGAGGAGGAAATGGCGACAGAGCAGGGGAATATCGTCTTTGCGCTCTCTTAAAGGCGGTAAGTGGATGGCGATGACGTTCAGCCGGTAGTAAAGGTCGTCTCGAAAGCGACTGGCTTCCACCGCCCGTTGGAGGTCCTGGTTGGTGGCGGCCAAGACCCTGACGTTGGCCTCAATGGCCTTTTCGCCTCCCACCCGTTCAAAGTAATGGTCCTGGAGAAATCGCAGCAGCAGCACCTGGGTGGCCAGAGAAATATCGCCGATTTCATCAAGAAAGAGCGTCCCCCCGTGCGCCCGTTCGATGCGCCCCTTTTTCTGGCGAATCGCGCCGGTGAAGGCGCCTTTTTCATGACCGAAGAGTTCGCTCTCCAGGAGCGTAGGAGAATAGGCCGAGCAGTTGGCCACCACGAATGGCCCTTTGGCCCGATGACTTTGCCGGTGGATGGCCTGGGCCGCCAGTTCTTTGCCAGTGCCGTTGTCCCCGGTGATGAGAACCGTGGCGTCGGACCCGGCCACCAGGTCGATCAACTCATAGACTTCCTGCATCTTTTTGCTCTGCCCGATAAGTTCGCCATGGGAAGTCTTGGTCACCTGGCGTTGCAGTTGATTGATTTCCGACTCGTGCAAGACCAGGGAGCGGATATGCCCCCCAGTCTGGTCCAACAGGGCCTGGATGAAGCTCAGGTCAACCCGGGGATAGTCCACCGGATCATGAGAGCCCAGCAGGAAATAACCGATGCATTGTTGCTGCGCTAAAATGGGCAGGCCGAACCAGCTAAGAAAGATCTCCGAGATAATCTTCAGAAAAGCGGGGTTATTGACGCCTTCGGCCGAACTCGTGAGCCGCGGCTCCTTGATCTTCCCCAGGTGCCGGATAAAGTCTGCCATCAGTCCCGTCTGCACCACCACATGGTCCAAGCCTCTATCCAGATGTAAAAAATGGTTGCGGTTGGCATCCAGAACCAAAAATAACGGCTCGGATCCTGGGAAGATCTCGCCGGTAATGCTTTTGAGAGAGTTGATCAGTTCTTCCAGGGAGTCTTTGGCGTTCGTCTGCCGGGAGATTTCAAAGAGGGTCTCCAGCTGGTGTTGAGTCTTTTGGAGCTCCAGGGACCGGAAGTTGAGGGCTTCCTCCATCCGGCGCTGGTCGGTGACGTCCCGCTCCAGGCGAATGACGAGATCCACTTCCTCCTGGGCGTCAAGCAGCGGATAAGTGGTGATTTGCAGGACCCGCATCCGTCCCTGGGCATCGGGATGGATTCTATCGCCCAGAGAGGACTTTTTCAGCCGGGTCGATTCCTGCACCGGACAATCGATGCCTTCCTCTCCGCAAGGCCGGTCTCGATGGAGGATCACGTCGAAACACGTCCTTCCCAAAACCTCCTGGGATTCGAGGCCCACCCGGCCCAGGAAAGAATTGTTGGCCTGGACAATCCGGTAGGTATGGGGGTCGATGACCAGCAGGTTATCGGTGATGCCGTGGATGACCTTTTCCCGGAATTCGTTGGCGCTCCGGAGTTCTTTTTCCACTTTCTTGAGATAAGTGAGGTCAGTGGCAATACCGATGGCACCCAAGAAGTCGCCGTTAACCATCAGGGGCGCCGCCGACATCAGGCTGATCAAAGGGGAACCATCCTCTCGCCTGAGAGTCAGTTCAGAGGAATCCGACCAGCCATCGCCCCGGCGCTCCAGTTGGGCCTTGACCAGCTGACTGGCATCCTCTCCCATAAAATCGTAGACCGAACGCCCGATGATCTCTCCGGGATCAGAACCCAACATCCCGGCCAGAAAGTTATTGGCGAAGGTCAGCTTAGCTTCGGGGTCGACGATGAAAATCCCCTCCCGGGCCAGTTCGACGATGGTGCGATATTTTTCTTCCGAAGTCTTGAGCTGCATTTCCAGACTCTTGCGCCAGGAAATATCCCGGCCATGCTCGATAGCCTGGACCACGGCGCCGTTGGCGTCTTTCACCGGGTAGGAATGCACTTCGAGAAATCGTGAGCTGCCGTCCGGCAAGGAAATCAGCATCTCCCGCCATCGCCGCGCCCCGGTTCGGAAGACCTTTCGAACCTGGCAGTCCTCACAGACCGAGCGGCGGCCATGAAAAACTTCATAGCAATGCTTGCCGATCACGTCTTCGGCGGAACGTTGATAGAACCGCAGGAGGGCCTGGTTAACCTTCAGGATGCGGAAGTCTCGGTCATAAATGGCCAGCGGGTCGGCGAAGCTGTCGAAAATCCTCAGGAAAAAATGTTCATTGCCCGACGGATCCGACTGGGAAGGGAGAAGTTGGGCCGCCATACGACTCTCCAGGTATGTATGAATTTTGCACACTAGGGGGTCAGATATTAATCTAAAACCACAAATTAACGGGTTTGTCAAAAATAAATTGGGCCAAGCCTGAAGATCTGGGGAATTTGGAGACTGCCATCCCGGTTCTGGCTTCAATATTGCAAAAATTTATATTTGCAAAAGTGATTTCAGGGTAAATTGAGGGGGACCGACCCGATCCGTAGGAGGAAGAAAAAAGGCATGCTTCTCAAGTACTGGGAAAAATACCGGCTGACTCAGCTGAACCGGCAACCGGAATTGGCCGCCATGGGGGTCAGTGAAAGCCCCGCCATTGCAGTTATTGAGCAGGTCCTGGCCGAGAAAGGAGAAGCCATCATCTCCGTTTACCTGTTTAGCAGGCCCTCGGGAGAACCAGGCTCTCTGGTGGTCTGCCACAATCTCGGCCGCGGGGCGATTTCATTCGGGGCGAATACTCAATGGGGCCAATGGGATGAAACCTATGAAGTCCTCACCGTTGATGGCACCGGAGAGCAATTTAATTTTGACGGCAAGCCGGTGGACGAGGGCGACGATGGGGCCTGTTCTTTGGGAAATATCTGAAATTCCCGCCAGGAAATAAAGCCCCGGGCGATCCTGAAATGCCGCGCCACCGCCTTAAGGCCCATCTATGAGGTCAGGAGATGCTTAACCAGGTTTTTCATTGATGCAGCTGGGGAACTGGCAGAATATCAAACCTGCCGGCGACCTGACCAGCCCCTGGAACTGGAATGCGAGGAGATAGGCGTGGTCCTGCGAGATGCGGAGGCGGCCCTTCGGATTAATCCCCGGGATGATGAACTGGAAGGCAAAATGGCGGAGTTCAAGGACAGGGTGGCGGCGCTGAAGCGGCGGGCGCCCTGTTCAGCTGCGACTATCCGGTGGAGTACCTGCCTTGGGGGCCGCCCCATGGATGAGCCGGCGAATCCGGAGGATACCGCGATGCCTTACCAGCCACGGGAGGTTGCGTAGCCCCGATGCTGGCATGCCCCAAATGCGGCGCCATTCTTGTCCCGGCTACCCATGGTGACCTGGTTTTTGACGGCCAGGTGTGGTGCGACCGGTGTCATGAGTATGGTCGGGAACTGATCCGCCCCCGAGATCTAAGGGAGATCCAGGCCTGGAGCCGCATGATTTGCCAGGCATTCGGCTTTCCGCCGGTCCTCCTGGAGGAAAACGCCGATCCTGCGGTTTTCCGGAAAGACGCCTCGGTGTTAATGGCGGAAGCGGACCACCGGCGCCGGTCCATCCGGTTTTATCCTCCGGGATGCCGCCTGGCCACCCTCTGCCATGAACTGGCCCATATTTATACTGGCCAGGACCATACCCGGGATTGGGCCATGATGTTTGCGAAGCTCGTGGCCTGGGTAAAAACCCGGTTAGAAGAAGATCACGGTCCGCAGGGCTTCAGGGCCAGATTGTCTATTTACGCCGGGGTGCCGCAACGCCTCTATTAGAACCGGGAACCACAGACAACTTTGCCCTAGCGGCCAGGCGCCGGTCATGAGCCTGGGCCAACGGACCGAGAGATGCAGATGACGAAGATTACCTCTGATGGCAAATATCTGGCGCAATGCCGCAAGTGCGGGACCTGGGTAGAGGTCTGTCCCGAAAATCCTGAATACTTAAAGGCTGAAATTTTCTTTGAAGTTTTTCAGCTCAACTTCCATTGCTGCGGTCTCCGGCAATCGGCCACGTTCTTTGTCGAAAAAAATACGGTTGACTTCCATTGAGATAGTTGGCGGCAGCGGCGCGATGATGCTGCCGGCGCGCCTTAAGTAGCCCTTGGGCCTGGGAAATTGAGTACCGGCCTCGGGGAGCATATATCTAGCCGTAAGCTTCAATTGTCTTAAAATTCCAAGCGCAGCCCGGCATTGATATTTTGGGCGGTGTAGTTGCCCCGGCCCACCTCGGCGTTGTAGTTGACCTGGGCGTACAGGTTTTTCTTAAGCCCCACGGTGACGTTGGCCCCCACCACCGCAGAGTTCCGCTTGGCCGCGTCGGTCTGGAAGTTGAAGGTGCTACTCCCCTGGCTGAGGCTGGCGTTGAGGCTCCGGCTGCCGTTTGAAAATTCGTG
>JBGPBR010000136.1:0-5681 GCA_041481325.1 Desulfobaccia bacterium | reverse complement strand
TAACAGGGTGACCCCCAGCAGCTTGCCGCCGACTTTGCTCTTCATCCGCCACATTTGCCGAAATAATAGCATATTCCGGCGGATAGGGGAATGGAGGCCAGAAAAGGGGGAGTTGGTCGTTTTGAAAAATGAGGGCGGGGATTTCGGATTATGTTTGGGCGTTAGTTGAAATTGCCCCTTTAGCCGATTAATAAAATGATATAAAAGTTATCTACAAAGGAATCTCTCATAACCATAACGTTCGGTCTCCTGGAGCGTGGGCACCTTGCCAACCTTCTTCAGGATAATGCCCTTTCCCCGTTTTTCATCAAGAAAGCGCTTAAATCTAAAGAGATCAGGTCGTTTGGCTTCCATTTCTTCTTTCGCTTTTAACAGATTTTCAAAGTCTTTTATTGCGGCCATCGCTTTATCCCCTAAAAGTAATTTTTGCTATGAAGGAAGATCGGGTAATTCTGGCGCTGGATATATTCCAGTAGAAAATCATGATACTCCCTAATCATAGGTCGAAGTTGAACATTATGAGAGTAATCATCTATTTTTAATCGAATAAGACCAGTAATTGTGCTTAAACCTATCTTTCGCCCATGGGAATGCCATAGCTTATTGTCTGAAAGCATTTTGGCGATTTCTTCCGCACGCTTTTCTTTTTCCTTTGTGGTCACGGGGGTACCGAGTTTCTTCTGGTCTGTCCCATGAGTATCCCAATCGGCGAATTTGTATTGGACCAACCACTTTTTCAGTAATGTAATTGTAAGATTCTTGGCCTGTTCATATGAACTCAACATGGCAAGGTCAAGCTGTTGAAGCATGACCAATTCGGCATCTGTTAATTCACCTTTCTTTGATTTTTCAATCATTTTCTCTACTTGATCGAGATATCCTAATGCGGAGGCATAATCTTTCCCCGTAAATATCTGAGGATCGATTGGTCCCAGAGATGATGAATAATCCATGAAGATTTTGTTTCCCGACATGCAAAAGATTGTCCCGGCAGACATGGCATAATCGGGGACAACAAAATATACCTCCAGATAATGAAACCTAATAATATCAACTAGTTTCTCAACAGTCTCAGCCAAGCCGCCAGGTGAGGTCAGGAATATGGTGACCCTTTTTTTATCGGGGAAATCAGATTTAAGCTTTTCGATGAAGTCTCGGAAAACTTTGTCGATCGGCGGACCTATTGGTCCTTAAAGGGATATGATATCCGAAGATAAGTAGCCCTCTAGTTTTGCAAGACGCTCGTTGACAGTTTCCTTTATATAACTATCGAAGATTCGCATGACCTTCCCAAATCATTACCGAATCGGTGATGGTTATAAATTTAAAAATAAACAACCTAATTCTCAACCTGACCTTAGCTCATTTTATGATTTCTATCGAAAATTTGCCAGAAATTATAAAATCCATGGCAGAAAAATTTAGAATCCCATTTTGTACCCCAATCTGCCGGAAGTAGAGGCAGTTCGCGAACCCCCTACGAGCCGTCCTAAATTGCACGCTCAACAGGCTCAACAGGATAAAACGATAAATACCTGAGTTTATGTCGACTATCCCCCTTCAGCCTCAACCCAGGAGGACCGTAAGGATAATTTGGTAAAACGGCATGATAATCGAGCTTAAAATCCCGGTGTAGAACAGGGCCAGGATGAGGATGAACCCCACCGGCTCCAGGTAGGTGTAAAGCCGGGCCAAGTCCCGGGGCAGCAGGGTGGCCAGGATGTGGGAGCCGTCCAGGGGCGGGATGGGGATGAGGTTGAACAGGGCCAGGAAGATGTTGATGCTGACGCCGAAGGAAGCCAGCTTCATCAGGCCCAGGTTCCCCAGCTCCAGTTGCAGGACCAAGGAGAAGGCTACGGCCAGGGCCAGGTTGCTCAAAGGGCCGGCGGCGCTGACGGTGATTTCCCCCCAGCGGTAATTGCGGTAGTTCAAGGGATTCACCGGCACCGGCTTGGCCCAGCCGAACAGGATGCCGGCGTGGCTGAGCAGCAGGAGGAGCGGCACCAGGATGGTGCCCACCGGGTCGATGTGGGGCCCGGGGTTCAAGGTGATGCGGCCCAGCATCCGGGCGGTGGGGTCACCGTTCAGGAGGGCCGCATAGCCGTGCGCCACTTCGTGGACGATGACGGAAAAGAGCAGCATCACCGCCATGAGGGCCGCTTCCAGGATGAAAGGTAGGTTTAAGCCGGGCATATGATCTCGAGATAATGATAACTAGATAAATTAAAACACAAAGTCCCACTCAAGGGAAGGGGGACTTTAGGCAAAATCCATTTATCGCAATACCCATGCATGGGGCGCATGGCGCACCCCGTACTGCCCCGATAGGCGAGGTCGATGGTGGGCCGTGCCCACCCTACATTTTCATCTCATTCCCAACACTCAAAACTCGAAACTTCCAGCCGCCTCAGACTTCCCGGAGCAGGGCCTGGCCCGCATCCAGCAGGCGCTCCAGGCTTGCGGTGGAGGAGGCTTCCAGGTAGAAGCGCACCACCGGCTCGGTGCCCGAGGGCCGGAAACAGACCCAACTGCCGTCCTCCAGGATATACTTATGGCCGTCGAGGGTGACGTGTTCCACCACCTTGAGGCCGGCAAAGCTCGCCGGGGTGCGCTTAAGGCGCGCCAGGAGCTTTTCCTTGACCTCCGGGGCCAGGGACAGGTTGACCCGGCGGTTGTAAACCGGGCCCACCCGGTCAAAGAGTTCCTGCAGGAGCTGGGGCAGGCCTTTGCCCTTACGGGCCACCATCTCCGCCACCATGAGGCAGGCCAGGATGCCGTCCTTCTCGGGCAGGTGGTGCTTCATGGAAAAGCCTTCGCTCTCCTCACCCACCATGACCACCTGGTCTTTGAGGATGTATTCCCCCAGGTACTTGAACCCCACCTTGGTCTGGTAGACCGGCCGGCCGTATTGGGCCGCCACCCGGTCGATGAGGTGGGTGGTGGCCACACTCCGGGCCACGCCGCCCTCCCAGCCCCGGGTTTCGATGAGGTAGTCCAGGAGCAGGGCCAATACTTCGTTGGCCTCGTGATAGTGTCCGGAGGCGTCCATGACCCCGAAGCGGTCGGCGTCGGCGTCCGTGGCCAGACCCAGTTGGGCTTTGGCCGCCTGGAGGCGAGCCGCCAGCTCTCCCAGGAATTCCTCGGAAGGCTCCGGCCGGTGGCCCCCAAAGAGCACGTCCCGGTAGCCGTGGAGCAATTCCACCTCCACGCCTGCGTCCTGGAGAAAGGCGTCCAGATAGCCCCGGCCGGTGCCGTAGAGCACGTCCACCACCACCTTGAGACCGGCCCGGCGCAGGGCCTCGGTGTCCACCAGGGTCTTGAGATGCTTAAAGTAGCTCTCCCGGGGGTCGAGGTCGGTGACCAGGCCCCGGCTCCGGGCCTGGTCCAGGGCCATGGTCTTGACCTCCCCGGGGTCCAGACGGTTGGCCCTGGCTTCGATGGGTTCGGTGACCGCCTCGGGCGCCGGGCCGCCCGTGTCCGGCGAGAACTTGATGCCGTTGTATTCCGGCGGGTTGTGGGAGGCGGTGATGTTGATGCCACCGGCGCGGCCCCCCTCCCGGATGGCGAAACTCACCACCGGGGTGGGGCAGTCCCGGCTGGTGAAGTAGGA
This sequence comes from Desulfobaccia bacterium, assembly GCA_041481325.1. GTDB lineage: Bacteria > Desulfobacterota > Desulfobaccia > Desulfobaccales > 0-14-0-80-60-11 > DASWLF01. The sequence goes on along the minus strand of JBGPBR010000136.1, from coordinate 2,071 downwards.
GTGGATGCCGTTGCCGGCCATGACCTCCGCCGCCGCGCTCGCAAAGGCCTCCGACCGGAAGCGGGTGTCGTAGCCGATGACCACGCCCCGGGAGGCGATCCCCTCGTTCTTGAGATAGTCGGCGATGGCCTGGCAGACCAGGCGGGCGTTGGCAAAGGTAAAATCCTCGGCCAGCACCCCCCGCCAGCCGGAGGTGCCGAATTTGATTTCAGCCATGGGAGAGCCTCTCATATTGAGGGGAGGGCCGTGTAATAAGGTTTTCGGTTTTTAGTTTTCAGTTTTCGGTAAAAATTAAAGAGAATTTTAACTCTATCTCTCCTCAGCCCCCAACCCTTTCCTGATAAGGTCAGGAACCTTTTCTTTAACTGAAAACCGAAAACTGAAAACTATCTTTTAAGTACCGAGATCATAGGATGCCAGGTATTTTTTCTGCTCCGGGGTCAGGGTATCGATTTCCACCCCCATGGCCGCCAGTTTCAGCCGGGCGATCTCCCGGTCGATCTCCTCGGGCACCGGGTAGACCTGCTTCCCGAGCTTCTGATGGTTCATGCAGATGAACTCCGTGGCCAGGGACTGGTTGGCGAAGCTCATGTCCATGACTGCCGAGGGGTGGCCTTCGGCCGCGGCCAGGTTCACCAGCCGCCCTTCCGCCAGGACGTAGATGCAGTTGCCGTTTTTCAGGGCATGCTCTTCCACGAAATCCCGGATTTGGCGCTTGCCGGAGCTGAGGCGCTCCAGGGCCGGGATGTCGATCTCCACGTTGAAGTGGCCGGAATTGGACAGGATGGCCCCGTCCTTCATGACCTGAAAATGTTCTTCCCGGATGACGTTGAGGTCGCCGGTGAGGGTGCAAAAGATATCGCCGAGTTTGGCGGCCTGGGCCATGGGCAGCACTTCGTAGCCGTCCATGAGGGCTTCCAGGGCTTTCAAGGGGTTCACTTCGGTGACCACCACCCGGGCCCCCAGGCCCCGGGCCCGCAGGGCCACGCCCCGGCCGCACCAGCCGTAGCCCGCCACCACGAAGATGCTGCCGCTCATGAGCCGGTTGGTGGCCCGGAGGATGCCGTCGATGGTGCTCTGGCCGGTGCCGTAGCGGTTGTCGAAGAGATACTTGGTCGTGGCGTCGTTCACCGCGATCATGGGGTAGCGCAGCACCCCGTCGGCCGCCATGGCCTTGAGGCGGATGACGCCGGTGGTGGTTTCTTCGGTGCCCCCCAGGATGCCCGGCAGCAGTTCCTGGCGCTTGGTATGGACGGTGAAGACCAGGTCGGCGCCGTCGTCCATGGTCACCTGGGGTTTCAGGTCCAGGGCCTGGTGGATGTGGCGGTAATAGGTGTCGCTGTCCTCGCCCTTGATGGCGAAGGTGGGGATGCCTTCATCTGTGGCCAGATAGGCGGCCACGTCGTCCTGGGTGCTGAGGGGATTGGAGGCGCACACGTGCACCACGGCGCCGCCGGCCTTCAGGGTGGCGGCCAGGACCGCGGTTTCGGTGGTAACATGGAGGCACGCCGCCAGGCGCAGCCCTTTCAGGGGTTGTTCCCGTTCAAACCGTTCCCGGATGGCGTTGAGCACCGGCATGTCCCGGCGGGCCCACTCCACCCGCAGCCGGCCTTTGTCGGCCAGCTTGATATCCTTGACATCGTAATCCATGAGGGCCTCGTTTCTATTGCGGATTGCAGACGCATTTCAGGGCAGGCGCCTGGCCTTTCAGTCCGGCCTTCTCCCTAAGAACCTCCACCTTGTTGAGATATTCCCAGGTGAAGTCGGGGTCGGTGCGGCCGAAATGCCCGTAGGCCGCGGTCTTCTTGAAGATGGGCCTCTGCAGGTCCAGGTACTGGATCATGCCGGCGGGCTTGAAGCTGAAAGTGTCCTTGATGATCTCCAGGATTTTCTCTTCCGGGATGACCGCGGTGTCGTAAGTGTAAACCATGATGGACAGCGGATCGGGCAGGCCGATGGAGTAGGCCACCTGGACTTCGCACCGGTTGGCCAGGCCCGCGGCCACCACGTTCTTGGCCACGTGGCGCAGCATGTAGGAGGTGGTGCGGTCCACCTTGGTGGGGTCCTTGCC
>JBGPBR010000135.1:0-5696 GCA_041481325.1 Desulfobaccia bacterium | reverse complement strand
CGAGGACGCCGTTCGTCTCCAAGGCGATGGAGACGCAAAACAGGGGAAACCCGTGGGCGAAGTTGACGGTGCCGTCCAGGGGGTCGATGATCCAGCGGTAAGGCGGGGGGTCCGCCTCCCAGGCCGGGCCTGTGGTTTCTACCGCGCCGCCCCCCTCCCTTTCCCTTTCTTCCGCCAGGAAGCCGTGGTCCGGGAAGGCCTGGCGGATGATGCCCTGGATAATCTCCTGGGCCTGGTAGTCCGTTTCCGTCACCGGGTCGATCTGCCCTTTCAGTTCAATGTGGTGGGGCTTGAGGTAATTCTGGCGCATCACCGCCCCGGCGGCCAAGGCGGCCTGCCGTCCGAGGCGGGCCACTTTTTCCAGCATCCGTTCTCACCTCCCGGCAGGCTAAGGGATCATAGAAAACCGCAGGGGCACGGCCTGCCGCGCCCCTGCGCCTGGATCTTAGCTTATTTTAATCATTAGGCGAGGAAAAGTTAAGACGCCCTCTGAATTTGGCAAAAATTAATCAGGCTTCAGCCCAATCTGTGTCTTGCCACCCTGGAGCATTTCCCCTCAGCCGCCTTCTTTGGCGCCGCGCGAGTAGCCGAGGTCTATATCCGGCGAGTTTCCCCCGTCATCAGACGGATCAACGGGTCCGCCACCGCCGCCCCCAATGCCGCCTGGAGCCACAACCCCGGGAGCCGGGGTGGCAGTGGCGGAGACCTTGAACACCTGGGCGGCGTCGGAAAAGTTGCTTGACGTCTTATGTCCGATACTGAGACTGGCAGAATAAATAGCCATGCTGATGGAGGCCATTACGAGGGCGTACTCCAGCGCCGAGGCGCCCTGGTCAGCTTTGCGCAGAAGACTGAATCTCTTTTTTTTCAATCCCATTTCAGGTCTCCGCAAATTTCAGTGGCGTTTCTTTTCCTTATTTGCCTTCCGGGGTGACCGTCCATGGTTGCCGAGACCCTGATTTCCAAGTCTTAACTGGGAATATTTTTGAAATTTTAAAAACGGTAGCCCCAAAACCAGGAAAGTCTAATCGGGGCATCCCTGATTTCTGCCCTCGGTTTCCCTGAAATTCGGCTTAAAATCACCGGTTAGGCAACTACTTCCCCAGGGAGACCACTAAGGATGATTTCTGCGAATCTCTCTGGATGCGCGCCATCAGTCTAGATCGGCAGATACCTGCAACAGTTGAAACCCCGTCTGCGGGTCTTTGCGGCGTCTGGCGGGGGCGCCCACGATTTCCAGGATCACCACCTCTCCCACCAGCCAGACCTCCACCCCGGCCCGGGTGCAGCCCACCGTGGCCCCGCCTTCCCGGCCCGCGGCCGCGTGGAGGTGCAATGAGGGCTCACCGGCATCGGTGCGAAACAGGGTGCCCACCGCCAGGACTTCCCGGATGCCGCTCATGGCGTACACCAGGGGGATGACGGCCTCGCCCCGGCCCGCCTCCGGCCCCACCACCACGCGGCTGCCGTCCCGGGCGCCCCCCAGGTACATCACCATGGCGCCGTCGATCCCGTGCTCCCGGGCAAACGCTTCAATGGTGTCATTTATAACTTCGCCTTCTTCCAGCCGCAGCACAAAGATCCGCCCCAGCCTGCCTTCGCCGTATTGCATCAGGGCCTCCGGGTTTATGTGGTTTTCGGTTTTCAGTTTGCGGTTTTCGGTAAAAAATCCTGAATTAAAGACCCGCTGGTAGCACAGGCTTTCCAGCCTGTGCCCTGGACCCCGAAGATGGGTGTCCCAAATTTAATCTGGCTCTTTTCAAGGCCAGAACGCGTCTGTCAATTCTTCTTGCCTTTGGCCCTGGTGGCAGCTTTCTTCTTGGGGGCCGGGTTGGCGGCCCCGGCCGCCAGCCTCGCCCCTCTCAGGGGCGTAAAGAGAGACACGGTGAGCAAGCCGATGAAAAAGCCCCCCAGGTGGGCCATCCAGGCCACGGTGCCCCCCCGGCGCAGGCCGTAAAATTGCAGCGCCAGCCACAAGGCCAGCCAGACAAAGGCCGGGATGTAGACAAATTCCGGTTTTAAACGCCAGAACACCGCGGTGCTGATGGGAGCCTTGGGAAGCCGCACCAGGTATCCCCCCAGAACCCCGGCAATGGCGCCGCTTGCCCCGATGAGGGGCACGGCCAGCCGGGAGGAGGCCAGCACGTGGAAGAGCCCGGCAAAAAAACCGCAAAAGAGATAGAAGGCCAAAAATCGACCGTGCCCCAGATCGTCCTCCAGGCCCTCCCCGAAGATCCACAAGAACCACATGTTGCCCATGAGGTGCAACCACCCGGCGTGCAGGAACAGGGAGCTGAACATGGTGGGGATAAGCTTGAGGGCCTGGTAGGAACTGAGCAGCTTGGGCTGGCTCAGCTTGGAGGCCACCGCGCCCTGCTGCCAGAAGAGGTCCGAGGTGGCCTGGGGCCCGATGTGCAGCTGGTAGAAGTATACCAGCAGGTTCACCGCAATCAGCCCCAGGGTGACCCAGGGCCAGAGTCGCCGGGCCGGCGCCCCGCGTATCGGGATCATGTGACGCTCCGGATAGTTTTTTGGGGAGGGGGGACCAGGGGCCGTGGGCCCCCGGCCCTCCCCTCAAGCCCAGCGCATTTTACTCCAGGTCCCCGGCCCTGTCCAGAGGCGTCGCCAGGCGGAGTTGACAAGGGAGGTAGTTTCTAATAAATAAAAGGCATGGCGCTTCCGAAAAAGAAAGTATACATCCGGACCTTCGGCTGCCAGATGAACGTGGCCGACTCGGAGCTTATGGCCCAGGTGCTGGCGGACGATTACGTCCCCACGGACCAGCCTGCGGAAGCTGACCTCTATCTCATCAACACCTGCGCCATTCGCCGGAAAGCTGAGGAGAAGGTCCGGAGCCTGCTGGGAGACCTCAAGGCCTTGAAGAAGCAGCGGCCCCAGCTCATTCTGGGCCTGGGCGGCTGCGTGGCCCAACAGGAAGGCGAGCGCCTGCTGGCCGCGGCCCCGCACCTGGACCTGGTCTTCGGCACCCAGGGACTTAACCGCCTGCCCGAGCTGGTGCGCCGGGCAGCCCTCGGGGGCCGGCCCCTTTATCTGGAACTGGACCAGCCCTTTCCGCCCTCCAGGCGGCAGTGGCGGTCGGCTCCGGCCCAGACCTTCGTCACCATCATGCAGGGATGCGACAACTTTTGCACTTACTGCGTGGTCCCTTACGTGCGGGGCCGGGAAATGAGCCGGCAGCCCGGAGACATCGCCGCGGAAGTGGCCGATTTCCTGGCCGCCGGTGGCCGGGAAGTCACCCTGCTGGGCCAGAACGTCAACTCCTACGGCCGGGGGCTCTCCGAACCGGTTACCTTTCCCGGGCTGTTGCGGCGCCTGGCGGCGCTGCCCGGGTTGGCGCGCCTCAGGTTTGCCACCTCCCACCCCCGGGACCTCTCCGAGGAGCTGATGGCCGCCTTTGCGGAGCTGCCGCCGCTGTGCGAGCACTTGCACCTGCCGGTGCAGGCCGGCGCCGACCGGATTCTCCAGACCATGAACCGGGGCTATACCCGGGAAGAATACCTGGGAAAGGTCTCCCGGCTGCGGCAGGTGGCACCCGGCATTAGCATTTCCACCGACCTGATCGTCGGTTTTCCCGGGGAAACGGAAGCAGATTTCGCCCAAACCCTGGACCTGATGCGGGAAGCGGCCTTCGAGATGGCCTTTTCCTTCAAATATTCGCCCCGCCCCCAGACCCGGGCCGCCACCTTCGGCGACCAGTTGCCCGAGGAAGTGAAGGCCGAGCGCCTGGCGCGGCTGCAAAGCCTGCAGGATGAACTGACCATGAAGGCTCACGGGCGCCTGGTGGGCCAGGTCCGGGAGGTCCTGGTGGAGGGCGAGAGCCGCCGCAGTCCGGACCGGCTCTGCGGCCGCCTCCGGACCAACCAGGTGGCGAACTTCACCGGCCCCCGGGAGTTGATCGGGACCCTTACACGCCTCGAGATCACCGAAGCCCAGCCCCATTCCCTCAGAGGCCGGTTGCTGGAAAGCCCTTCTTTATCCTTACGACCGTTGGCGGATTGCAACCTGAAATCCCCAAGGGAGGTAACATGTTGAGAGAAATGACCGTCTCCGGACTGACCATCGACCCCTTCACCAACAGTCCCATCATGATCTTGAAGGACGTAGACTCCGACAAGGCGGTCCCCATCTGGATCGGGCTGCTGGAGGCCACCGCCATCGCCAGCGAGCTGGAAAACATCAAGTTCTCCCGGCCCATGACCCATGATCTCCTGAAAAACATTATGGACCTAATGAACACCCGGATCACCAAGGTGGAGGTCTGTGACCTCCGGGACAACACCTACTTTGCCCTCATCTACCTGGTGCGGGACGGGGTCGAGACCACCATCGACGCCCGGCCCAGCGACGCCATCGCCCTGGCCCTGCGAACCAAGGCCCCCATCTTCGTGGCCGAAGTGGTGATCCAGAAGGCCCGCCGGGTGGACCTCAGCGCCAAAGAAGCCATCACCACCGAAGACGCCAAGAAGTGGACGGAAATCCTGGAGAGCCTGGACCCCGATGATTTCGGCAAGTACAAAATGTAAAAAGGACCGTTTTTGGTTTTTAGTTTTTCGTTTTTGGTTAAGAAACAAGAAAATACCTATTCCTCGCCCCATCCTCCTGCAGTCATTCGCCAGGCTGGCAACCTGAATTTTTGAGTCTGGCTATCCCCTTATGAACGTGGTATAAAAACCTATTATTCTTTATTTTTTATTTACCAAAAACGAAAAACCAAAAACCAAAAACGGTCTCAATGATTGACCTGCACACCCATTCCCTGTTTTCGGACGGCGAGCTGGTGCCCGCGGAACTGTGGCGCCGGGCCCAGGTGAAGGGCTACCGCTATCTGGGCATCACCGACCACGTGGACGGCTCCAATTTCGAGGTGGTGTTCGCCCGCCTCCGGGCCGCGGCCTTGAGCCTCAACCGGGGCGAGCCCCCGTATCTCATCCCGGGCCTGGAGTTCACCCACCTGCCGCCGGCCCTCATCGGCCCCCTGACCACCCAGGCCCGGGCCCTGGGAGTGCCCCTCATCATCGTCCACGGCGAGACCCTGGCGGAACCCGTGGCCCCTGGGACCAACCGGGCGGCCATCGAGGCGGATATCGACATCCTGAGCCACCCCGGCCTGATCACCGTAGAGGAGGCGGCCCTGGCCCGGGAGCGGGGGATTTTCCTGGAGATTACGGCCCGCAAGGGCCACTGCCTGGCTAACGGCCATGTGGCCCGCACCGCCCTGGAGGTGGGCGCCTCCCTCATCCTCAACACCGACGCCCACAGCCCCGGCGACCTCCTGACCCGGCAGGAGGCGGAACTCGTCGCCCGGGGCGCCGGCCTCAGGGGCCCCGCCATTGAAAACCTCTTCGCCGACGCCGAAGCCCTGGCTCAGAGGTTGGCGGGACTGTAAGCCGAGGGAGACTGTAGGGTGCGCACTGCGCACCTGAAGGAAAGAAAAAGATATTTGGGGGAACCCTGCTTTTTTTCAAAAGCAAGGTTCCCCCAAACCCCCTCCTGGAAAAATATATGTGGGGATCGCCCTGCACACCATCATTAACCGCGTGCCTCGTAAGCCCTCCCCCTTAAAGGCGTTTTAGACAGACCACCGGTTCTCGCGCCAGCAAACGCCGTAAAATCGAAAAATCCGGCAAGCCTAACGCCTGGCTTTTGGCCTGGTCAATTCCGGTCCGCACCAAGTT
>JBGPBR010000134.1:0-5704 GCA_041481325.1 Desulfobaccia bacterium | reverse complement strand
GTCCCTGTTTTATATGAAAGTCCCCGCCTTAGTCGGGGGGAAGTTTCGCACTTAAAATCCCTCGGTCGCAAGGCCGTGCCGGTTCGAGTCCGGCCCCAGGCACCAGTGACCTGCCCCCCAAAAACTGATCCACATGTTAAGTTAGAGTGGTGGATCGAAGGGAGGCAGGGAGATGAGTAGGAAGCGTTATCCGCCGGAGCAGATCATTGGAAAGCTGCGGGAAGCAGAGGTGGCTCTGGCCCAGGGGCAGACGGCGGCCCAGGTTTGCCGTATCCTGGGCCTTGCCGAACAGACCTTCTACAGGCGGCGCTGGTCAACCCGGAAGTTGCGCCAGCCTGCAAAGATGTCACGCAGCCTTTTCCAGGCCCTGCAAGTATTCCTGGAATTGGGTCACGGTGTCTAAAAAGTCGTGGGGGGCATTGGCGGCCAGGGATTTAAAGAGGACGCGGCCGGGGTCGACGCCGGTTTCCGCCAGCAAGCCCTGAACCAGCTCCGTCCGCCAGGCGGCGTACAGGTTGCCATGGGAAGATTGGCAATTGTCCGGGTGGCAGGCCAGGACCAGGACACCATCGGCGCCATGGGTAAAGGCCCGGAGGAGATAGTCCACGTCCACCTTGCCGGCGCAAGAAATCTTGATGGGGGTGAAGCCCAGGGGCAGGCTGGCGTGGTGGTGTCTCAGGGCGGTTTGATAGGCCTCCCAGGCGGAGTTATGGCACATAAAGGCCAGGATCCGGGGAGTCAGTTGCGGGTTAAAGGCCCACATGATGGCGGCCATCTGGTCGTCCGTGAAATTTCGGATCTGGATGGCCCCGTTGGGGCATTGGCTGGCGCAGGTGCCGCAGCCCTGGCAGGCCAGCTCATTGATGATGACCCGGCTGTCCCAGGTGATGGCCCCATGGGGGCAGAGGCGGTAGCAGGTCAGGCAGAGGGCGCACCGGCCCCGGTCTACCACGGCCCGCCCCTGGGGGGCGAGGGCCGTGCCCTGGCCCAAAAGGCTTTGGATCTCCAGGACCGCGGCCGCCACCTCCGCCTCGGCCTCTGCCGGGCCCATGACGCCCCGGCCCGGGCCCACGGCATAGATGCCCCGGTGGGGAGTTTTCGCCGGCACGTGATGGACATTGTCAGCCTGGAGAAAACCCAGGGGGTTAATGGGCAGGCGCAGCATGGCGGCGACCCGGGCGTTATCCGGTGCAGCCAGGTATTGTACGTCGTACACCACCAGGTCCACCGGCAGATTCAGTTCCTGGCGCATCGTGGGTTCGATAAAATTCACTGTCGGCCGCTCGCCCGTTAAGATGACCGCCGGCCGCTCCCTGAGCTTGATGAGAACCATGCCGGCATCCTGGTTCGCCCGCATAGCCTGCTCCAGTCCAGGACCTGCCACCTTGACGTTCCCCACCAGGAGGTAGACCCGGTGACCCGCCGCCAGCAGGCGGGCCCCCGCCCCCAAGGCCCGGCCCAGGGCTAAGGGATTACTTTCTCCGGCCAAGCCCACCAGGAGGGCCACGACTTTTGGAGCCTCTTCAATGAGCTCGGCGGCCAAAAGCTCTTCCAGCCGGAGCTGAGAAACCACCGCCGGGTGATCCGGCAGGCCATAACGGTCTAAGTTCGCAGCCATTTGTAACTCAGGAGCCAGGACCACCGCTCCCACCTGCTCAGTAAGACGCCCCTGGGGGGTCTCCAGGCTCACGGTGAAATCGCCGGTGACGCCGCTGAAATCCGCGATCGCGGCGGTATTAACCATCCGGATGAGGTCATGTTCCTGCACCTGCCGGACTAACTGGACCGGACGCTCCGGCAGGTATGCCTCCTGGGAATACCCAAGGGCCAGGGGCTGGAAGTCAGCGCCGGGGGTCGCCAGGAGCACCGGATAGCCCACCTCGGCCAGTTCCCACGCGGCTTCGAGGCCCGCATAGGAATCCCCCCAGACCAGAACCTGCCGCCTCACCGGGACAACCTGGGGGATGATGGGCCAGGCCCGGGAGACCTGGGCCGCGGCCAGGCGGATTATTTCCAGGCCCTTGGTGGTCCGGGAGCGCCCCTCCGGATGCTCCAGGGCCGCGGTCAGGTCCACCAGAACCAGGAATTCCGGGTTCAGACGCAGCTCGGTTAACAAAAAGCGAACTATTCCGGCCCCAAGGTGCTCCGGATCTTTTGCCACCAGGATAACCGGATTTACTTCCTGTTCCTGACTGAGGAAGACACGCACCCGGTCCTCCTGCTCGTTCAGGGGCAAAGCCGGATCCACCAGCAATACCCGGCAGTTCGGCAGACCCGCCACTGCCAGGGAAAAATCCCAAGGGTCGAGGCCGGCGACGACCAATTCCGGACCGTGCATAACGATCACATGCAGTGGTTTCAGCGGACTAGCGACACTCATGCTCTTTCCTCTAAATATTTACACACCCGCCGGGCCGACTGGGCCGCTTCGGCAATGCATTCCAGGATGCCCTTGGGGCCGGCTGCGGTCCCGGCCAGAAAAATGCCCGGTATGCCCGGGGTATCAGTCAAGGTGAGGGCTTCCCTGGGTTTTAAAAAGCCCTCCGGGGTCAGTTCCAGTTCGAGCATGGCGGCCAGACTCGGATTGTCCGGCCCGGAGGCGATGCCCACCGCCAGAACCAGCAGATCGACCTCCTGGGTCAGGGGCTGGCCGCTGGCCTCATCCAAAGAACGCAGCCGCAAGCTCCCATCCGCCATGACCGTCACGTCTCCGGGAAGAACCCGGACCAAATTGATCTCTTGGCTGCAGGCCTCCTGAAAATTATCCGGGTCCTGGCCGACATTCTGCAAATCCATGTAAAAGGTAGTCACTTCACACTCAGGCCAGCGATACCGGATGAGCCGGGCCAACCTCAAGCCATAGCCGCAGCAGACCCGGGAGCAGTAAGGCCGGTCCAGATCCCGGCTGCCCACGCACTGGATGAAACCCAGGCGCCGCACCGGCCGGCCATCGCCGGGTCTGACCAGGGGTCCTCCCTGGCGGAGCAACTTTTCCAGGTCCAGGCCGGTGATAATTTGCGGCCGGCCGTCATTAGCATAAGCCGCTCCGGCGCGGGGTTTGCCAGGTTGGTAGCCGGTGGCCAGGACCAGGGCCGTTGCTTCCAATCGGACTAGGCGTACGCTCCTCTCCAGGTCGATGGCCTTAGTAAAGCAGATGTCCTGGCAGATGCGGCAGGAGCCGTCCCGAAGATAGAGACACGCATCCGGGTTGACGGCAAAGCGGGGATGGTTTGCGGCCGAGGCCGCGGTGAGGATGGCTCCCTGAGCTGCAGCCGGGCATTCATCCAGGCAGATGCCGCAGTCGATGCAGCGGTGGCGGTCGATGATCTCTGGTTGGGATTTCAGGGTGACGTGGAAAAGGCCGTTATCCCGCCTGCTTTCCACCAATTCGGTCAGGGGATAAAGTTTAATTTCCGGCGCGGCAAAGAGGTCCCTAAGCGCCAGCTCGGCCCGGCAGGCGCCGCATTTCTGGCAAACATCGGTGGCCTTGCAACAAAAATTGGCGGCCTGCCCCCCGAAGAAGGGGCTTTTTTCCACCAAGGCAACCTTAAACCCGGCCCGGTTCAGTTCCAGCGTCGCAGTGATGCCAGTGATGCCGCCGCCCAAAACTACCACGGGATATTCTTTTATGTCTTCCATATTCCTATGCCATTTCTGAATCGATTACTGGCTCAGTTTAGGCGTCGAACCTGAGGTTGCTTCTCGGTTCACCTCACCACGACCAGCTCCCCCGGTAAGGTAGATGGAATTTCAGTTTGGTCCCTGTGCCTCCCTCTCCCCTAACCTGCCGCGGACTCCAGAACCCGGGCAAGCAGATCGCTCTGGCCCCGGGCCTGCACGTAGACGCCGTCGGCCAGTTTTTCCGCCCGAATGTGCTTGAGCAATTGGCCGGCAATTTCGGCGCCCTTCAATAGAATTTCCTCAGAGTCCTTTCCCGCCAGTTTCTGAAGCACCGCCGCGGGCAAAGAATACGCCTTCCGGTGTTGCCCCTGCTCAGCCAGAGCCACTTCCTCGGAACCCACCACCTTGACGCAGGCCAAAATCTTGACCGCCTGCTCCCCCAGGGTCTCACGAAAACGCCGGAACCTCTCCAAATCGAAGATGGGGGAGGTGACGAAGAATTGCGCTCCCGCGGCCACCTTCTTCCGGAACTTGAGCAGTTGAGGACCCAAAGGCTCGGCCTCCGGGATGAGTGCCGCGCCCAGGTAGAAATTGGGGTTCCCTTCCAGGGGGAGGCCGGCGCTGTCGCTGCCCTCCATCAGTCCCCGGGCGATCTGCAGGAGTTGTACCGAATCGGCGTCGTACACCGGCTTGGCCTGGGGGTGGTCCCCCAGGGTGACATAATCGCCGCTCAGCACCAGGATATTTTCCAGGCCCAGGGCCGCGGCCCCTAAGAGGTCGCTTTCCAGGGCCAGGCGGTTGCGGTCCCGGCAGGTTAAGTGGAGCAGCGGCTCTCCGCCGGCCCCCTTCACCAGAACCGCGGCTACCAGGGCGGACAGGCGCATCCGGGCGTGTTCGTTATCCGGCACCCCGAACGCCTTCACTTTCCCCTGCAAGCTGCTCACGGGGGCGAGCCACCCGTCCCGGGCCACTCCCTTGGGAGGCCTGATTTCCGCCACCAGGGGAAAGTCGCCGGCTTCCAAGGCTTCTCGGAGCTTACTCATGGCCGTCGTATCTCCTCCTGTAGGCCGGGTGGATCACGGTGCCCGGGTTGGTGCTCCGATCATGGGGATGGAGTGGCTGGATCTTCTCGATCTGCTCCAGACGCCCTTGTCGTTCCAGCTTCTCATAGATTTCGCACCAGGCGCAGGCTCTAGCCGGGTCGACCTCACACTTCCCCTGGACGTTGCCGCCGCAGGGGCCGTTCAGCAAACCCTTGGGGCACATGGTCACCGGGCAGATGCCTCCGGTCACCCCCAGGTAGCAGTTGTGGCAGGCCCGGCAGCGCTCGGTATAAAAGCCCATCGCCTCGTTCACCCCGAGAAAGGTGGTGTTGAGGCCCGGGAAGAGTGGCTTCTTGGGGTAAAGTGAGGCCAAAAACTGCACCCCGACGCCACAGGCAGTGGAGATAATGGCATCATAATTGGTGATGAAGCCGCACAGAGGCTGGATGAATTCCAGGTCGCACTGGCGCTCCACCGTGATTTCCCCCACCTCCAGGTGTTTGCCCTCCAATCCCAAGGCGAGCTTCAGTTGCATGGCCAAGAGACCTACCTCTTTTTCCCCGCCCGCCAGGCAGACGGTCACACAGGTGCCGCAGCCGACGATGAGGATCTTGTCATAGGGCGCCATGGCATCTTTGATTTCGGAAAAAGGTTTACGTTCGGCAATGATCATGATTCCACCATATTCTCCAGTTTTTCCAGGGCGTCGGCCTGGAGATGTATGCCCCGGCGCAGGGGACTCGGCCCCAGGGCTTCCACCCGTTGGGTCATCTCTTTTACCGCGGCCACCCATTTGGGAGCGTCGGACGCGGCGATCTCGTACATGGCCAGCCGGTCCTCCCCCAGGCCACTTTCTTCCAGCAATTGCCGGGTGTATTCCACCCGTTCTTTGGCTCTGAGATTTCCTTCCAGGAAATGGCAGCTCCCGGCCTCTCAGCCACCCACGAGGATGGCGTCGGCCCCGGCCTCAAAGCCCTTCAGGATATGCAGCATGTCGATCCTGCCGGTGCACAGATACTTGACGAGGCGCACCCCGGCTG
>JBGPBR010000133.1:0-5783 GCA_041481325.1 Desulfobaccia bacterium | reverse complement strand
TCACGGTCTCCAGCACGGCTGGCGTGAAGTGCAGGCCGGCCGTCGGTGCTGCGCTCGCGCCCGGCGCTCGCGCATACACCGTCTGGTAGTCCTCTTCGTCCCGCAGTTCCTGGCGAATGTACGGCGGCAGCGGCACTTCGCCCAGACGCAGCAACGTCTCGGTGACGTCGCCGTCGGCGGAAAAGAAAAGCACCTCGGCCACCCCGGGAGCGACCAATGAAATAATTTCTGCAGTAAGTAAATCCCCGAAATACAAAACCTGCCCCGCCCGCAGACGGCCGCGGTAGGTGGCCCGGCCCCGGGCGGATTGAGAGTAAGCAGTGAGCAGTGAGCAGTGAGCAGTAAGCGGTCCCGGTAAATTAGGATATTTCTGCTCACCGGGCGTTGCCGACTGGCCAATGCTCCCCGCCCTCCCCTCAAACTCCCCTGCCAATCCTCCATATGGGGGTTGGGGGAGAGGGTTTGGGAGAGGAGGCAGGGGCCGGTGGCACAGGCGTCCTCGCCTGTGGGAGCCCCTGGCCCCCTCTCCCAAATCTTCCGGCCGCTCCGCCTCCGGCAAATGGTGCAGCAGCAGTTCCACCCGGCCGCCGCTCTCCTTGCGCCCGTGCAGCCGGGCCGGGAAGACCCGGGTGTCGTTCACCACCAGCAGGTCCCGGGGGTCCAGCCATCGGGCCAGGTCCTTAAAGGCGGCGTGCCGGAGTTCCCCCGTTTCCCGGCGCAGCACCAGCAGGCGGGAGGAGTCCCGGGCCGCCGGCGGGTATTGGGCCACCAGTTCCGGCGGCAGGTGGTAATCAAAATCTTCGATGCGGTTCATGAACGATAGTTGTCCTGCCGGCGTCTAATAACTAAAGTAAGGCTTCCGAACCGCGGCGGCGTGATTGACGATAGGGCCGGCATTTGATAACTTTAGTTTATCTCAGCCATTTTTTGGCGCAAGGGAAGCGACCTCCGTTGAAACCGAAAAAAATCCTGTGGTGGTGGTCAGCACTGTTTTTGGTGCTGAGTTTGGCGTCGCCTGCCATGGCGCTCAGCCCGGAAGAGGTGATGACCCGGGTGCAGGCCCGGTACGAGAAGTCCAAGGCCTTCCAGAGCCGCTTCCGCCAGGAATCCAAGCTCAAGGCGGCCAATCAAACGGATTCAGCCGCGGGCTGGCTGTACTTCCAGAAGCCCTGCCGCATGCGCTGGCAGTACGAAACGCCCCCGCAGCAGAAGAAAGAAGTGGTCTCCGACGGCCGCCTGGTGTGGATGTATATGCCCCAGGACAGCCTGGTCATGGTCTATAAATTGGACCAGGTGCTGCGCTCGGACCTGGTGATGCGGTTCTTCTCCGGCATCGGCCAGTTCCAGAAGGATTTCAACATCTCCTGGAACCGTCCCCCCGAGGGTTCCGGCAGCTATGTCATCGATCTTTTCCCCAAGAAGGAGCAGCCGGAGCTGAAGCGCCTCACCCTCACCGTCGATCCCGGCACTTACCTGTTGGAAAACCTGGAGTTCAGCAACGCCCTGGGGGAAGAGACCCGTTTCAGCTTTTCCCAGATGAAGCTGGACGTGAACCTGGGGAAGGATTTTTTCACCTTCACGCCGCCGCCGGGGGCCCAGGTGGTCCGGGAGACTCCGGGGACGTAGCTTAATTAGGCGGTGCGAAAGGCAAAAGCCGCCGGCGGTTGCCGCCGTCCTCAAGGTCGCCGCCGCGGTATTTCCCGGCCGGTGACTTAACCACAAGCAATCTCAAGATTAAATTTAAGTATATACTTCTGATTAAAGCCATGAAATTCAACGACCGGCAACAAGAGATCAGGCGCTTGCTTAAAGAACGCCGGGGCATCATGCTGGCCCACAACTATCAGCCGGGGCCCATCCAGGACGTGGCCGACTTCGTGGGCGATTCCCTGGAGCTGTCCATGACCGCGTCCAAGACCGACGCCGCGGTCATCGTCTTCTGCGGGGTCCACTTCATGGCGGAGACCGCGGCCATACTGTGCCCGGACAAGACCGTGCTCCTGCCCCGGCTGGACTTGGGCTGCTGCCTGGCCGAATCCGTCACCGCCGAGAAATTGCTGGCCCGCAAGGCTGAACTCCCCGGGGTCCCGGTGGTCACCTACGTCAACTCCACCGCGGCGGTGAAGGCGGAAAGCGACGTTTGCTGCACCTCCGCCAACGCCATCCGGGTGGTCAACTCGCTGGCCGCCCCCCGGGTGCTCATGGTGCCGGACCGGAACCTGGCCCTGTACGCCGCCCGCCACGCCAACAAGGGGATCGAAATCCTCACCTGGCAGGGCTGGTGCAACGTCCACGACGGGCTCAGCGCCGAGGAGGTGGCGGAGGCCCGGGCGGCCCACCCCGGCGCCGTCTTTATCGCCCACCCCGAGTGCAATCCCGAGGTCCTGGACCAGGCGGACGCCATCCGCAGCACCAGCGGCATGCTCGCTCTGGTGACGGAATCCCCGGAACCGGAATTCATCATCGGCACGGAAAAAGGCATCCTGCACCGGATGTCCAAAGAAAACCCCGCCAAGAAATTCTATTCTCCCTCCCGGCGCCTCATCTGTCGTCCCATGAAGCGCATCACCCTGGACGATGTCCTGGGCGCTCTCCGGGAAAACCGTCACCGGATCACGGTCCCCGAGGAAGTGCGGCGGCGGGCCTTGACGGCCGTGGAGCGCATGCTGGCCGTGCCCCGGGACTGAAAAAGTAGGTCCTCGCGATTAGACCAAATAATGTCCCACCAATAGCTCATAATTTATAATTAATCTATGAAGTTTGTAGATTAATAAAATCCCCTAGGGGAATCCCTAATAAAAAATTAGGGAATCCCTAATATGAATTTGGCATGATCCCGGTTAAAAAAGCAAAATCACCGCAAGCGGAGATTGCCCTTGGAGATTGATGAAGAACTGGGTTATTTCCTTAAAAATGTCCGACAATCCATGGAGTCCTTGATTCATCCGCTGTTGTCCATGCGGAGCCGGCTGAATCAGTGGCTGTGTAAACTCGAGGACGATTGCCAAGATCTGCAGGAGATTCAACAGCTGGAACAAAAACTGGAAACGGTTTTGGCGCTCATTTCAGAAATCGCCGAAAAAAAGAACGGGACCCCATCCGGGTTGAAGCTTCCCGATTCCCCCTGACCCCATCTCCGCAACTCAAAGGATAGCCCCCTTCCCCAAGTTCTTCCCTAACCTGGCCTGCTTTTTGCTTCTAAATTAGTAAAACCCAGACTAAATAGCTGAATGGCTCCAAATGGAAGCTTCGAAACCTCTACAAGATATCCGGCAATCCCTGCACGATCTGGCCCAGCCCCTGGCTGCGGTGACCGGCCTGGTGGACCTGTTGCTGCTGGAGATGAACGAGCAAGACCCCATGCTCTATGAAGTCCGGATGATCAGCGAACAGCTGGAAAAAGTCCTGGAGATTATCGGGGAAATCCGGCGCCAGGCCCGGGAAGCCGCCAGCCCGGGAAGCCTGTCGCGGTCTCCCCAGCCGACTCCCGCGGTCTGAAAGAGCGGCCCCAGATGTCAATTAATTGACACCCACCGTTTGCCGGCCGACAGCCGCCGGGCAGAGTAACTCTCTCCCCGGGCCGGCCCCTTCCTGGAAGGCGTTTTCTAACGATCTAGAGTCAACAGGCTGCTTGCTAGCCGCCGGCTCTTGTCTGAAGATAGCTTTCAGCGGTCAGCTTTCAGCAAAGCAACCCTTATACCAAGTTGCGCTCATAGAAGTAAGAAAAGCTGTTGTAGGGGCGCACCTGCGGGTGCGCCCTCTTGTGGGCGGACACATGGGTCCGCCCCTACAAAAGAAAAAGATGAATTACCTGTATGGTCGCAACTTGGTATCAGCGGTCAGCAAGAAACCGTTGGACGCTCTCCCGGTCAGGATGTAGGGTGGGCATGGCCCACCATGGTTTGAGGCAGAATCACCGGTAATCTAGGCTTCCAGGCGGTGCCGGCGCAGGCTGAAGCCTGCGGCCATCTTCTTTATAGCCGCGGCTTCTTGCCGGAGTCCAAGATACCGGCCCAACAACCCTGAGGGCAGGTAATCTCCCGCTTCTCTTCCTTCTATGTTGGCGGGGAGCCTTGCCGGTTGGGCCCCCAGGCGTCCCCCCGGCAGGGTTCCCCGGCGCCGAGTCTTTCGGCCTTGCCAATCACGGCAAAACTCCCTATCATGTCTGGTGAACGGGATTGGCCGGACGCCGGTTCCCAAGCATCGAAAAGACAGCCATGGCCCAACCAAATATTCCCCCGGAGGCGCTTTCCCGGGCAAAACAGCTCCGGGAAGAGATCAATTACCACAACTACCGCTACTATGTCCTGGATGACCCGGTGATCTCCGACGCGGAGTTTGACCGCCTCCTCCAGGAGCTCACCCGGCTGGAAGAGCAGTACCCCGGGCTGGTGACCCCAGACTCCCCCACCCAGCGGGTGGGGGCCGCGCCCCTGGAAAAATTTGCCACGGTGCGTCACCGGATTCCCATGATTTCCCTGGAGAACGCCTTCAGCGAGGCCGAGGCCCGGGACTTCGAGGCGCGCCTGAAGCGATTCTTGCGGGCCGACGAAGAGTTCCACTATGTCTTCGAACCCAAGGTGGACGGCTGCGCCATCGAGCTGGTTTACGAGCAGGGCCGCTTCACCGTGGGCTCCACCCGGGGCGACGGCATCCGGGGGGAAAACGTCACCCAGAACCTGAAGACCGTCCACACCATCCCCTTGCAGGTGCTCAGCGCGGCGGAGCCGGCCCCGGAGTTGCTGGAGGTCCGGGGCGAGGTCTACATGGACCTCAAAGAATTTGAGAAGTTGAACCGGGAGCGGCAGGCCCGGGGCGAGCCCGCCTTCGCCAACCCCAGGAACGCCGCGGCCGGGTCCCTTAGGCAGTTGGACCCCGCCATCACCGCGGGCCGGCCCCTGAAGATCTTTTGCTACGGGGTGGGGGAAATCAGTGGACGGAATTTCGAAACCCACTGGCAGGCGCTCCAGAGCCTTAAGAAGTGGGGCTTCCGGGTCAACCCCCTGATCGAAAAAGGGGTGGGTATCGAGGCCGCCATCGACTACCACCACCGCATGGAACAAGAGCGCCATAAACGCGATAAAATAGGGTACGAAATCGATGGTGTGGTGATCAAGGTGGATTCCCTGGCCCTCCAGGAAAGATTGGGCGCCAAGGCCAGGAGCCCCCGCTGGGCCCTGGCCTACAAGTTCGCGGCCACTCAGGAGACCACCCGGGTCCTGGACATCGTGGTCAACGTGGGCCGCACCGGGGCGGTGACCCCCATGGCGGTGATGGAGCCGGTGGCAGTGGGCGGGGTCACAGTTTCCCGGGCCACCCTGCACAACGAAGACGAAGTGGCCAAAAAAGACGTGCGGGTGGGGGATACGGTCCTGATCCAGCGGGCCGGGGACGTCATCCCCGAAGTGGTAAAGGTGATCCCGGAGGACCGCCCCCCGGATGCCAGGCCCTTTCAGATGCCGGAGAACTGCCCGGTGTGCGGCACCCCCCTGGTGCGGCCGGAAGGTGAAAAAGTCACCCGCTGCCCCAATCCCGATTGCTTCGGGGCCACCACCCGGGGCCTCATGCACTTTGCCGGCAAGAGCGGCATGGACATCGACGGCCTGGGGGAGAAGATCATCCTGCAACTGGTGAACGCCGGCCTGGTGAAGGACGCCGCCGACCTCTACAACCTGACGGCCGGCGACCTCATCCCCCTGGAGCGTTTTGGGGAAAAATCGGCGCAAAATATCGTGGCCGCCATCCAGGGGAGCAAGCAGGTGGGCCTGGGAAGATTCATCTTT
>JBGPBR010000132.1:0-5796 GCA_041481325.1 Desulfobaccia bacterium | reverse complement strand
GTGTAGCCCATGACGATGGGGTTGCCGGGGCTGCCGGTGGAGGAGTGGATGCGCACCACTTCCCGGAGCGGCACCGCAAACATTTCGTAGGGGTAGGCCCGGGCCAGGTCGTGGCGGCTGGTGAATGGCAGCCGGGAGAGGTCTTCCAGGGAGCGGCAATCTTCCGGGAGAAAACCCAGTTCGTCGAACTTCTTTTTGTAGAACTTGACGTTCTTGTAGACCCGGGTGAGGGTGGCCTGGAGACGCTCCAGTTGCAACTGGGCCAGTTCCTCACGCCCCATCTGCTCCGAATCCTGGTCGAAAATCGCCATGTTGTGCCCCGTTTTTGGTTATTGGTTTTTGGTTATGACCTCTTATTCGTAATTAAAGGCATCACCATGCCAGTTGAAAAACTCCCATAATTTAAATTTTGTCATTCTGAGGGAAGCGAAGAATCTCGTATTTTCAGCCGGAGATCCTCTTCACTTCATTCAGGATGATATAAAACCCTTTTTTCAGCCTGTTATCAGGCTCTTCCCCAATATAAGAATCGGTGGTTGAGTTACGGCGCGTTAACCACCAAAAACGAAAAACCAAAAACCGTTTTTAATCCTCTCTCCCCAAGTAGGCCTCGATGACCCGGGGGTTGCGGCGGATTTCCTTGGGGACGCCGGAGGCGATCACTTCGCCGTAGTCCAGCACCGCCACCCGGTCGCACAGGCCCATGACCAGGGTCATGTCGTGTTCGATGACCAGGAGGGTGATCCCCATGCCCCGGATTTGCTCCAGCAGGGCCATCAGGTCTTCGGTCTCCCGGGGGTTCAGCCCCGCGGCGGGCTCGTCCATGAGGAGCAGCTCCGGCTCCTGGGCCAGGGCCCGGGCGATTTCAAGGCGCCTTTGCTCCCCGTAGGCCAGGGCCTCGGCGGGAAAGTCGGCCCTGGCGCCCAACCCCACCAGTTCCAGCAAGGAGAGGGCCCGCTCCCGGTTTTCGGCCCGGGCCCGGTTCACCCCGGGCAGCGGCAACAGGGCCGCCAGGGCCCCCACCGGCTGGCGCAGGTGGCGGCCGGTGAGGACGTTGTCCAGCACCGTCATGCCCCCGAAGAGCTGGATGTTCTGGAAGGTGCGGGCCAAACCCAGGCGGGCCCGGGCGTAAGGGGCCAGGCCCGCCAGGCTCCGGCCCGCCAGGCTGACGTCGCCGCCGCTGGGGGGCGTCAGGCCGCTGATCAGATTGAAGCAGGTGGTCTTGCCGGCGCCGTTGGGACCGATGAGACCCATGATCTCCCCCGCGGCCACGTCAAAAGAGACGCCGCTCAGGGCCTTGACCCCGCCGAAGTGTTTGCTGAGGTGGTCGATTTCCAGTAAATTCATGAATTGCTCTCAGCGGCCAACAATCAACCTTCAGCCTGCTTTATACCTTGAAAATCTACAGTATCCTGGCTGGTTTATAGTCTTTGCCATCGTTACCCAAAAGCTGACAGCTGACTGCTGATAGCTGAAAGCTGCTCATTATTCCCACACTTCCTTATAGCCTTTCCCCAAATAGGCCCGCTGCACCTCCGGGTCGTCCTGGAGGTCCGCGGCGGAGCCGTCCAGGATGATGCGTCCGGTCTCCAGGACGTAGCCCCGGTCCGCCACCTTCAGGGCGGCCCGGGCGTTCTGCTCCACCAGGAGGATGGTGGTGCCGGCCTCCTTCAGCTCCCGCAGGATTTCGTAGACCTGGGCCACCATGCGGGGGGCCAGGCCCATGGAAGGCTCATCCAGCATCAGGAGGCGGGGCCGGGCCATGAGGGCCCGGCCGATGGCCAGGATCTGCTGCTCCCCGCCGGAGAGGGTCCCCGCGGCCTGGTGGGCCCGCTCCTTAAGAATGGGAAACCGCTGGCGCAACTCCTCCAGGTCCTGCCGGACCCGGAGCTTGTCCTGGCGGTGGTAGGCCCCCAGTTCCAGGTTGGCGCTGACGCTCAAGGTGCGGAACACCCGGCGGCCTTCCGGCACCAGGGCCAGGCCCAGGGCGACGATGCGCTCCGGCGGCAGTTTGGTGAGGTCCTGGCCGGCAAATTCCATGGAGCCGCTCCGGGCCCGCAGCAGCCCGGAGATGGTGCGCAGGGTGGTGGACTTGCCGGCGCCGTTGCCGCCGATCAGGGTCACCACTTCGCCGGGGCGCACGTGGAACGAGATGCCTTTCAGCACCGGCAGCCGGCCGTACCCGGCCTGGAGGCTTTTGAGGGTCAACATATTAAAAGATGGTTTTTAGTTTTTGGTTTTTAGTAACAATTTAAATTAGGTCCATCTCTGTTTCTGGAGCGGGCTTCAACATTATAGGCCGTTTTTCTTTACCGAAAACTGAAAACCGAAAACCGTATTTCACCCTTCCCGCTGCAAGAACTTCAGGCTCAATTTGCCCTTCCCCAAAATGCCTTCTGGCCGCAGGATGAGGAGGCCCACCAGCAGCGCCCCGTAGACCAGGTCCTGGTAACCCTGGACCTCCCGCAGCGCCTCGGGGAGCACCGTCAGGATCACCGCGCCCAGGACGGAGCCGGCAATGGAGCCCATGCCCCCCAGCACCGCCATGGTCAGGATGAGGATGGAGGTGTGCAGGCCGAAGGTCTCCGGGTTGATGAAGGTGATGTAATGGGCGTACAGCGCCCCGGACAGGCCGGCCAGGCCCGCGGCCAGGGTGAAGATAATGATCTTGTAGGCCGGGGTGTTGATGCCCATGACCTGGGCCGTGGTTTCGTGGTCCCGGATGGCCCGGAGGGCCCGGCCGTGGTAGGAGCCCACCAGGCGGTAGGTGAAAATCAGGACCAGGAAGAGGGCCACCGCCACCAGGACCAGGTAGGCGGCCGGGGCCCGGAAGCTCAGGCCCAGAAAATTGGGGGCCGGGATCCCCGCCAGGCCGTCGGGGCCCCCGGTGAGGTCCAGGTTGAGAAATACCAGGTCGATGATGACCCCAAACCCCAGGGTGACCACGGCCAGGTAGTCCTCTTTCAGCCTCAGGGTGGGCAGGCCCAGGCCCAGCCCGCAGGCGGCGGCCGCCAGGATGGCCCCCAGGGCCGTTAGGGGAAAGGGCCAGTGCCAGTTCAAGGCCATCAGGGCCGAAGTGTAGGCCCCGATGCCGTAAAACGCCGCGTGCCCCAGGGAGACCTGGCCGGCGTAACCGATGATCAGGTTGAGGCTGAGGGTCAGGATGATGTAGATGCCGGCCACGATGGCCAGATGCAGCAGATAGGCGGTCACCTCAGTCCCCCCGGCCCTTGAGGATCCCCTGGGGCCGGATGAGCAGCACCAGGATGAGGATGGCGAAGGCGATGGCGTCCTTGTAGCCCGAGGAGATGTAAGCCGCGCCCAGGGACTCCGCCACCCCCAGGAGCAGGCCGCCCAGGATGGCCCCGGGGATGTTGCCCACCCCTCCCAGGACGGCGGCGCTGAAGGCCTTGAGGCCGGGGAGCAGTCCCATGCGGGGGTAGGTGGCGTTGTAGTAAATGGCCATCATGATGCCCGCGGCGCCGCTCAGGGCCGAGCCCATGAAGAAGGTCAGGGCCACCATGCGGTCCACGTTGATGCCCATGAGGCGGGCGGTGTCCCGGTCCAGGGCGCAGGCCACGATGGCCTTGCCGTAGGTGGTGTAGCGTACGAAGGCCACCAGCAGCCCCATGAACCCCAGGGCCGCGACCAGGATGGCGATCTGCAAGGTGGACACGGGCACCCCGGCCAGGTCGACGCTGCTGAAGGTGAAGTGCACCGGGAAGGGCCGGTCGTTGGGGCCGAACAGCAGCAGGGCCAGGCTCTGCAGGAAAATCGAGGCCCCGATGGCGCTGATCAGGGGCACCAGGGGATGCGAGCCCCTGAGAGGCCGGAAGGCCACCCGTTCCAACACCACCCCCAGCAGGGCTGCGGCCGCCATCCCCAGGAGACAGGCCAGGAAAAAATTTACCTGGCCGGTGGCCAGGAGGAGCACGGCCACAAAGGCGCCGCACATGTAGATCTCCCCCTGGGCGAAGTTTATCAGGCCCAGGATGCCGTAAATCATGGTGTAGCCCAGGGCGATGAGGGCGTAAACGCTGCCGGTGGTGAGGCCGTTGATCAGTTGCTGAAAAAACATCGATCCGCCGCAGAGGAGGTTTTGGGCGCCGGTGGGTCCGCAATTGTTGCCCGGGTCAACATATCATCTTTGGGCGCGGTGAGACAAGAGCGTAATGCCGCGGTTGGGAAGAAGACGAAAGATTTGAGAGGCATGGAGCCCGGATTGGCAGGCTATAATACCGTTTTCGGTTTTCGGTTTTCGGTTTTCGGTTAATAAAAGGAAAATTCTCAATAGGTTACATGTTAAGTTTGTTGCATTTGAAACGGAAAAGGATAGAAGCTATCGCAAAACCTCTTTTTCTGTCATCCTGAACGCAGGGAAGGATGTCAATTTCCCTAAAATACGAGATTCTTGGCGTCGCTCATACCGAGTTGCGCTCCTAGAGGTAATGATCGACGGGTTTTGTCGGGGCGCAATTCATTGCGTCCCCCAGGGATGTGGTAAATCACGCCCCGACGATACATATACCTGTTTGAAGGCACCTTGGGATCAGTATGACATTTCCTTAGAAATGGGGTTTTACCATAGCTTCTAAAGGCAAAAAAAGGCGGCCCGGAGGCCGCCCTGTTAACCTGAATTAGTTAAGGGTTAGAAGTGGTAAGCCACCCCCAGCTGGCCGCTGAAGAGGTTGTAGGTGGGCTCATACTTAAAGCTGGCAGGGATATGGTTGAAACCTGGGATACCGTTAACTGTGCCGCTATAATCAAAACTTGGTACGGCATACCAATACTTAAAGGATAGATCGATGGAGACATTCTTGAGGCACATGTAACGGAGGCCTGCGTCCACCGCCAGGGCGATGTTCGTGGAGGACTGGGAATCTGGGTCGATACCAGCAGTAGAGGTTTTATTAAAGAGCTTCGGCTGCTGGGTGCTCCACATAATGGCCGGCCCCACCGCCACATAGGGCTGCAGGCGGCCGAACGGCACCTCGCTGTCCGGCAAGAAGCCGTAGCGGGCCGCAAACATGAAGGCCCAGGTGGCTACCGTGCCTTCGCTCTTGAAGTCAATGGGCAAAGATCCTTGAAAAACACCGTTGTGGAACGCGCTTCCGGTAAATGAGCCATTCGGGACATCCAGGCGGTGGTAGCTGAAGTCGGTGTAAAACCCGAGGTACTTCATCCAGTCGGGATAGCTGTACCCCAGGAAGCCGGTGGGCACGAACCAGGTGCCGATCTTGAGACCGCCGATGACCGCGGCACTGACATCCCCCGGTAAGTTGCCTGATGCAGACCAGCCTGGCCAATTAGGGCTAGTTATGGTGGACGAAGAGCCCAAATCGCTCGCCCCGACTCCGCCGAGGTAAGCTTCCACGTACATTTCGGCCTTGGCCGGCGCCGGCAGCGCCAAGAAAGCCGCACCTAACAACAGTACCCCCAAAACTCCAAATACTTTTTTCATCAGGTTATCCCCCCTTAATCGTTGGTTGATAAAGATTGGGTCATATCCCCAGACAGACCCTGTTCCATCTCCTCCTTCCCAGAATTTTGGAGACCCAAGTCTCCTTTCTAGCAGTCATGGGCATTTTAAGCCCTTGATGATTTTATTGTCAAGGAAATTATGATGATTTTTTTCGCACTTCCCAAAAATAACTAGGCCCCCGTTTCTCAGTACCCCAGGCTGACCCAGGTGGCCAGACCCAGACCCAGGCCCACCAGGCCGTTGAGGGTGAAGAAGGCCGGGGGCAAGCGGGCCGGGTCCCGGAACCGGAGCGCCAGGTGTTGGCCCGCCAGGAT
>JBGPBR010000131.1:0-5797 GCA_041481325.1 Desulfobaccia bacterium | reverse complement strand
CAGCTTGATGGCCTCGCTGACGGCGAGGTGCTCCTTGTTGGTGTCGACGACTCAGATCGCCGACGGCACCTTGGCCATGTCCCTGATTCCACCCAGCGACCGCTCCAGCTTGTTCTTCTCGCGGGTCAGCATCAAGATTTCCTTTTTGGGAAACCGCTTGATACTGCCGTCTTCCTTCATGGCCTCAAACTCTTTGAGGCGGCCGATGGAGCGGCTGATGGTCTGGAAGTTGGTGAGCATGCCGCCCAGCCAGCGGTGGTTGACGTAGAACATGCCGCAGCGCCTGGCCTCTTCGGCGATGGCGTCCATGGCCTGTTTCTTGGTGCCCACGAACAGTACGATGCCGCCGTCGGCCACTTTGTCCACCACGAAATTGTAAGCGACTTTGAAGTACTGGACGGTCTTTTGGAGATCGATGATGTGGATGCCGTTGCGGGCTCCGAAGATGAATGGCCCCATCTTGGGGTTCCAGCGGCGGGTCTGGTGGCCGAAATGGACGCCGGCCTCCAGCAATTCCTTCATGGTCACGTAAGACATGGATTTTCCTTCCTCCTGGTTGAGCCGCCGCTCCGCCGCCGGCGGGCCACCGGGCCCTTCCGGGTTGCCAATGCCCCTTTGCGGGCACGGTCTGCCGTGCCCCTCAAGGATTGGCGGAACCCGTCGGTCCCGGCACCAGCCCGCCCTGGCGGGGCGTGTGTAGTTTTTTAAACCTATAATTTATAACAGAAAGCACAGGGATTGAAAAGATTTTTTGGGATAAGGAAAATTTAGCCTTCTGCCTTTAGCTACAAAAAGGATTGGATCACTGCTGTCCGGCAAGGTTTTTGCTGAGCCTGCGGGGCCCACTTGGGATAAGATACGCTCATACCAGGCAGTTCATCAGAGGTTTCGGATCGATACCGCCTGGTTGCCGAAAACCGGTAAATTTCTACCGGATGGCACTGGGATTGGATGCCGGAAAAAGCATAATTGTTTCAATCCGGTTTCCACCTGTGCGATAATCCATTCTGGCCATTGGTTCATAAATTTCCAGGAGGAAAACTATTAGCAAGTTCCTGTTTGTGCTGACCCGGGGGCAAGAGGACCCCATCCGGGCGGGGTGCGGCTTCCAGTTCGCCAAGATCGCCGCGGATAAAGGCATGAGGTGACCGTCTTTCTGGTGGGCGCCGCCGCCTATCTCACCAACCTCTCTCTCACCGAGCGTCTCCAGGCCCCCAGCGGCGATGAAATGCTGCCTTACTGGCGGTTCCTGGTGGACCATGGAGCCGCCATCACGGGGTGCAAGCCCTGCGCCGAAGCCAGGATGGTGAGCGAAGACGACTTGCCGCCCGGAGCCAGGATCGGCACCGGCGTGACTCTGATCGAACTCGCGGCCGAATCGCCAGGATTCACTTTTTAAGTAGGGGTTAACTTGGAAGCGCCGCCGGCAGGTTGGTCGTATCGCTTGTCCCCCAGTCTGGAGATCCGCACCCGGGAGGGCCCCCCGGGGCCGGGGCCAGGAGGCAAAGTTTTGCTGGTGCGACCCGGCGAGGCCTTCCCTCCTGGCCACCCCACCACCCGCTTGTGCCTGGACCTCCTAAGGGCGGCCCTGGCCGGGAGCCGGGCCGGCAGCCTGGTGGATGTGGGTTGCGGCGCCGGGGTGCTGGGACTGGCCGCCGCCGCCCTGGGGGTCCCCCGGGTGGTGGGGGTGGATATTGCCCGGCGGGCGGCCCGGGCCACCCGGGAGAACGCCCGTCAAAACGGCCTGGCCGGTCAGTTGGCCGTGGTGCAGGGCTCCACCGAATGCCTTCAGGGCCCCTTCGACTTGGTGGCGGCCAACCTGCCCTGGGAGGTGCAGGTGGGCAAAGTCTCAGAGCTCAACCGTCTGACCGCTCCCGGGGGACGCCTTATCTTGTCGGGGTTTCGAGACTCGCAGGAAAGCCTCTTATTGGAGAGCTATAAGAAGTTGGGACGGTCCCTGAAACAACGGGCAATCAAGATTTTCCGGCACCCGGAGGCGCCCCCGGACCTGAGCTTCAACTGGGTGGCCTGGCTGCTGGCCTGAAGCTCTTTCGGGAACCGTTTAGGATTGACCTGACAACATGGTTTCTCACCGAAATCATTATTTCTCTCCTCCTGGCGGCAGGGGGATCGGGGGAGAGCGATAAGGCCAGGATGAATAGGTATTCACTCCCCCGGAAAAAATTGCTCTTGCGGTCCGGCAAAGTTGCCCATTTTTCCCCGGAATGGCGGCGCGGGGCCACCGCCAGACCGAACCCGGCGGCTACGGCTGCGGGGGACTAAGTTGTCTGCCCCTTTTTGGCGAATTTCCTGGTAAAATTAACTAAAGCAATTCCAGGAGCAGCCGCTTGATCCTGGGTTAATCAAGGCCGGCAAAGGAGAAAGAGCGTGGGTTTGACCGCCCGTGACGTGATGGATGCCGGGTTTTACACCCTGCGGCCGGAAACTCCGATTTCCCAGGCGGTGCAAGCCTTCCGCCAGGCCGGCCGCGACCAGGGCCAGACGGTTTTCGGGATGATGGTGACCGACGACTCCGGCCGGTTGGCGGGCATGCTCTCCATCTATGACATCCTGCTGCTGCTGCGCCCCAAACATATCCACATCTGGGGCGAAATGGAGGACCTGGAGGTTGCCGGGATCTTGGAGGCCGCCTGCCGGCGGGCCCGGGGGATGCTGGTGGGCGATATCATGACCACCGAGTTGATCACCATCACCCCGGATACCCATCTGCTCCTGATCATTGACATCATGATCAAGAAACACGTGCGCCGCCTCCCGGTCCTGGAAAACGGCAAGATTGTCGGGATCGTCTATCTGTCCCGGGTTTTCAACCGCCTCCAGGACCTGCTCTCCTCCTGATCCGCCTCAGGACGCCAAACCATGCCCATCATCGCCTACCAGAACGTGCTCCAGGGCCTGACGGTCCAGGAGGCCATGCGCCGCCAGGTGATCAGTCTGGACCGGGAGGCCCCCCTGGAGTCGGCCGTCCGCCACTGCATCAAGTTCAAGGTCAACGCCATTTTGATTACGGCTGGGGAGGGACAAGGCCTGGGGGTGGTTTCCAAAACCGACCTCATGGGCGCTTACTATGCCGGGTTGCCCATAGACATAGCCTGCGAGGCGGTGATGGTAGGTCCTCCCTTATTCTGCGGCCCGGAAGACAACCTGGATGCGGCGCTGGACGCCATGCGGGCCCACCGAATCCACCGGCTCTACGTCCGGGACGAAGCCACCGGCAAGACGGTGGGGGTCCTGGCCTATCCGGACATCGTGGGTATGCTCTACCGCTTTTGTAACCGGTGCGACCGGAGGCTCCGGGCCAAATCCGCCGGCGACCCCCAGCCGGACCGGTTCCGGGTCCGGGAATTCATGACCCCGGAGATCCATGCCCACCGAGAGGAGGACAGTCTGAACCGGGTGATGGAAGGCCTGGCGGCCTACCGGTTGGGCGCGGTCCTCATTAAGGACCGGGAGGGACTGCCGGTGGGGGTGGTTTCCAAGACCGACCTGATCCTGGCCTACAAACACGGGGTGTCGCCCGAGGCCGCGGCCCGGACGGTGATGAGTTCCCCGGTCCGGGCCGGCGACGGCAACGCCCCGCTGGTCAACGCCCTAAAAACCATGATCTTTTCCGATGTGCACCGGCTGTTCGTTTATCTGGAAGCACCCGCCAACCTGGTGGGGATCCTGTCGCTTTCCGACGTGGCCCGGTTTCGCTCGGGAACCTGCCGGGCCTGCCTGGTCAGCCGCATCAAGGTGGACGGCGGCCGGTAAGGGGAGGGGGGCAAATCTGTTCTCATCCCCAAACTCCTGCCTTGAAAAGTTTTAAGTCCGGTGGCACCGGCGGGAAGCCGGTGCGAGGTGCAGGGAGCGCACCGCGCCCCCTGCATGGCGGGCAATGCGCCCGCCCAATATTTTCCACTAAAAGATTTACGGCGCTTTGTTGGTATCAAATGGCTTACAGGGTTCTGCCCGCCCCGCGCCAACGTCAAAACCAAAGGCGTAACCCATTGGGATTACGCCTTAATTAATCAACTGGTGCCGAAGCGGGGATTTGAACCCCGACAGGGAAACCCCTACTGGACCCTGAACCCAGCGCGTCTACCAGTTCCGCCACTTCGGCAGGGTGCCGGCCGGTCCTCAATGGGGCGGCCTGGCTTTTTTCAATGAATAAGTCTATAATTACTATTTGGCTCTGTCAAGGCTAAAACCGGCCAGGGGACTCCTGGGGTATTTCCCCGCCAGGATGCAGGGCCGCCAGGATTTCTTACCCGAACCATCTTCAAAAATGCGGACACCAGATAGGCGCAATGACTGACGGAGTGAGGGTTTATCGCGATTTGCCGCCGGGAGTTGCCACCTTCTCCCGGACGGTGGTCACCATCGGCAACTTCGACGGGGTGCACCTGGGCCACCGGGCCATCCTGGCCCGGGTCTGCGCCCGGGCCCGGGAGTTGGACGGCCAGGCCGTGGCCATTACCTTCGACCCCCATCCCCTGAAAGTGCTGCGCCCCGAGGCGGTCCTGCCGCTGCTCACCACCCCGGACCAGAAGATCGGGCTCCTGGCGGCCTGCGGGGTGGACGCGGTGGTGGTCCTCCCCTTCACCCGCGACCTGGCGGCTTTGCCGCCCCGGGACTTTGTCAGGCAATACTTCTGCGAGCGCCTCCAGGTGCGGGAAGTGGTGGTGGGCCACGACTACCGCTTCGGCCGGGGCCGGGAAGGCGACATCGACTTGCTCAAAGAGATGGGCCAGCAGCACGCCTTTACGGTCCAGGTGGTCTGGGCGGTGGAGGCCGACGGCGCGGTGGTGAGCAGCTCTCTCATCCGGGCCCTGCTGCGCCTGGGAAAGGTGGCGGAAACCGCCCGCCTCCTGGGACGCCCTTACGGAGTGGTGGGCCAGGTGGTCCGGGGGAAGGGCAGGGGGGCCAAGCTTTTAGGGGTGCCCACCGCCAACCTCCGGCCGGCCAATGAACTCCTGCCGGCTTCCGGCATCTACGCGGTCCGGGTGCGCCGGGGGGCGACCACCTTCCCGGGAGTGGCCAACATCGGCACCTGCCCCACCTTCGACAACCAGGACCTGTCCCTGGAAGTCCACCTGCTGGAGTTCCACGGCGAACTCTACGGCGAGAACCTGGAAGTGCTGTTCGTGGACCGCCTGCGGGAGGAGCGGCGCTTTTCCTCCATCGAAGCCCTGGCGGCCCAGATCAGGGCCGATATCGAGTCGGCCCGCCGGACCCTGGCGGAGTGAGCGGGGGAGGTCAGATTTGGGGAGGGGGCCAAGGGCTTTCTCGTAGGTGGCCCTTACCCCCTCCCCAAACCCCACCCCCAATCCCTGATTAGGGGCCGGGGAAGATGGGGGCGTTCCGCCCCGCCGTTGCACCAAGTGCGACCGGGATTTTTGCCGCCTGCACCAAGGCGACATCGACGGCCGTTGCGGCAGGTGCATCTAATATGAAGACAGCTTTCAGCAGCCAGCTTTCAGCCCGGAAGCCTTTTGCGCTCTCCCGGTCAAGATGTAGGGTGGGCACGGCCCGCCACGGTTTCATCCTTGGGGTTAGGAGTCAAAGGGCGAGGCCATCGAGCCCTGGCGATGAGATGCCACTTGCCTCGGGGTTCTCCGCCCTCAGGCCTTGGCCGCTCGCAGCCATCCGGAAATACGCCTTGACTTTTGCGATGCATCTTTATAAAATATAAAGTTGAGCGGGCATAGCTCAGCTGGTAGAGTACAAGCTTCCCAAGCTTGGTGTCGCGGGTTCGAATCCCGTTGCCCGCTCCAGCCTCGGGGGCGAGAAGGGT
>JBGPBR010000130.1:0-5815 GCA_041481325.1 Desulfobaccia bacterium | reverse complement strand
GGCCATGCGGTCCCGTTCCATGACGGAATAGGAATATTCCATGCCGTAGCCCAGGCCGCCGGTGGTGGGATCCACCAGGATCTGGCTGTCTTTAACGCCCAACTGGCCCAGCAGGATGTTCAACTGCTTGGCCAGGTTGACGTCGATGGGAGAGTTGGCTGACACCGAGTGATTGTAAGCCAGGGCCGCGGCCCCGATCTTCTTGTAGTTCTTGTCCTGGACCGGGCCGAGGGTGATGCTCTTGTCGGCGCAGGCCTCGGCCACCGCGGGCAGCACTTCCGCGTCTTTTTCCACGTTGCTGGTGCCGTAGACGATCAACGGCACATCGATGGCGGCCAGTACCTTCTTGGCCGTGGCCGCGGCCGATTCCGCCGTGGCGTTGTCGCCGTTGGGATCGGTGCTCACCAGGACCAGGCCGATGGCTTCGGCCCCAAACTCCTTAATGCACTTCTGGGCCCAGGCCACCGGGTCCTTGGCCACATCCTTGATGGGGGCGTAAGCGGGAGCCGCCCACTCTTCGCCCGGGTCCTTGTCCCACACCTCCATGGCGATGCGGGGCTTGTTGGGCATCTTCCCTTCAAATACATAAAAGGGGTAGGAGGTCTCCCCTCCCAGGGTAATGGCTTTAGGGCCTTTGCCGATGGTTACAGTTTTTATTCCGCCTGAGTAAACCTGTTTGGGAATCTCGAAAGCCAAGGTCGTTCCCTCCTTAATTTTTCCGGTAGTGCCGGCATCTTAACGGACTTGAAAATGGATAGGTATAAACATTGTGAAAATAATAATTTATTGGTCAACCTGTCAAGCAAAAAATCACCTGAACGCCTCGCGGTTGCAAGGTTTCAGGAAATTAATCGGCTAAAGACCCCATAAGCGGCTTGTATAGCTGGGGAATTGGACGGTAGTTCATAAGTGGGCCGCCCCTGGCCGTCGAACTCGGCGATGAGGGGGTCTTCGGGAATGAGTCCGGCCAGCTCCAGGCCCTGGGCGGCGATTTCTTCCTGGGCCCGGGAGCTGAGACCGTTGGCCACCCGGTTGACGATGAGGACCGGACGCCCCACCACGATCTTCAGGGACTGGGCCAGGTCCTTGAGGCGCCGGGCCGCCTGAATCCCCCGCCAGGAGGGGTCCGAGACCAGCACCAGCAGGTCCACCGCGTGGGTGGTGAGGCGGCTCATGTGTTCCATCCCCGCTTCGTTGTCCATGAGGATGTAGGGGTAGTTTTTGCCCAGGATGTCCATGAAGCGGGCCACCAGGTGGTTGGCGGCGCAGTAGCAGCCGGGCCCTTCGGGCTGGCCCATGCTCAGGAGGTCGAAGCCGTCGGCCTCCACCAGGGCCTGGTTGATGCGCATCTCGATGAGCTGGTCCTTGGTGATGTCCACCAGGCCGCCGCCTTTTTTCATTTCCTCCCGGGCCTGGCCCACGGTCATAGCCACCGTGAGCCCCAAAACCTCGTTCAGATTGCTGTTGGCGTCAGCGTCCACCGCCAACACCGGGGTCTGGTTATGCTCCACCAGGTAGCGCAGCAGCATGCCGGCCACGGTGGTCTTGCCGGTGCCGCCTTTTCCGGCCATGGCGATCAGGAAACTCACTGAGGTACCTCCGCTAGTGTGAAACTGTTCACAATTATACGAAAGAATATGTTCCGCGTCAAATCCTGGCGTTTCCGCCCGCCGGGGGCAGGAAAAACCCGGTTCCTGAAGATTGCCATCATAACCAGGCGCCCGCACCCAAGCGGCTCGGCCTCCCGCCGGCGCCGGCTGCGGCCTGCGGCTGCCAAAATTTCCTGGGGGCGCCGCTCAGTGGGGACCGGCAGAGGATAATCGGGACAAAATGCTTGCGCGGCCTGGGGCACAATCATTATAATCCTTGCAGGAACGGTGGCCCGGACCACCCTTCCGCCTTTCTGGGGGATCGTCCAATGGCAGGACAGCGGCCTTTGGAGTCGCCGATGAAGGTTCGAATCCTTCTCCCCCAGCCATGGAGCCAGCCGCGTCAACCTTGCCTTGCCGCCCGGCCTGCGGCCGCCGGCGCCCCGCGCCGCAATCTGCTTGCCCAGGCCGCCGCCGGTCTGTTATGATCGGGGAAATCACCCTTACTCCACTCCACCAGGGCAGAACCGTGAAGAAAAAGAAAATTACCCGAGGCGGCACCGTACCCGGGAGTCTGACACCTGCCGCGGCCGCCCCCAAGCGATTCAAGCAGTACGAGGCGCTGATCTTCATCACCGGGGCGGTAACCCTGTCCCTGGAGGTGCTGGCCTCCAGGATCATGACTCCGTATTTCGGGGTCAGCCTGTACATCTGGGCCGGCATCCTCTCCATCACCCTGATTTTCCTGGCCCTGGGCTATCAATTGGGCGGCCAGATGTCCCGGCGCCGGGGCAAAGACGCCTTGCAGTTGACGCTGTTGACCGCGCCGTTATGGGCCGGGTTCGCCATAGTCCTGGCCACCGCGGTGTACCCGGTGGTGTTCCCCCGGCTCTCCGGCCTCAACTTGATCGTGGCCAGTTTCCTGGGCGGGACCATCCTGCTGGCCCTGCCCCTGGTGGTCCTGTCCGCCATGAACCCGCTGCTCATCGCCCTGGCCCGGGACGCCGGGGCCGCGGGCGACGGCGGCGCCGGCCGGGTGTTCTTCATCAGCACGGTGGGCTCGGTGGCGGGGGTGGTGCTCACCGCCTTCCTGCTGATTCCCCACCTGACCAACTTTCGCGCCCTGTTATGGCTGAGCCTGGGATTGGGCCTGGTGGTCGGCGCCATCTCGCTCCTGAACCGGGAAATCGCCGGGCCTCATAAAAAGCGCCTGCTCTGCGGCTGTGTCCTGATCGCCTTGCTGAGCGGCGGTTTGCTGCTGGGCCAGCGTTCATATTTTAAAATGCTCGCCGGCCTGAGCGACCTCGGCAAAAATTTCGAGGTCCTGGCCGAATACACCTCGGTCTTCGGGAACATCAAGGTCCTGGCGGTGCAGCCGGAGGGCGAAGGGAGAAAGCCGGCCCGGGCTTATTTGCAGGACGGCATCATTCAAAACATGATCACCGCGGACGGGGTGGTGCTGGACCACACCGAATTCATGGTGCGCCTGATCGAGGCCTACGCCCCCGCGGCCCGGTACTCCCTGGTGCTGGGAGTGGCCGCGGGGATGATCCCCCGTTACCTGAAGCGGCAAGGGCATAAGGTTGCCGCGGTGGAAATCAATCCCAACTCCCTGACCGCGGCCACCGAGTTTTTTGATTTCGACCCCCGGGGCATCGACATCCATGTGGAAGACGCCCGCACCTTCGTGCGGCGGCACCGGGGCTCCTATGATCTGGTGGTCACGGACCTGTTCCATGGGGATTGCACTCCGGACTACCTGCTCACGGTGGAATTTTTCCGGGAAGTCCGGGCCTGCTTGCGGCCCGGCGGGGTGGTCATCATCAATACCTACTTCGACCCCAACCATGAAGCCGCCAACCAAACCGTACTGGCCACGGTCAGCGCCGCTTTCCCCCACGTCCTGGAGCTGCGCTCCCCCTCCTCCGCCGGCCTGGTGAGCAGCGCCTGCATGGTGGCGGGCAATGCGCCGCTTGCCCCGGAGGTGGCCATTAATCTGGCCGAGAGCGGGCCCATGCCGGCCAAAGATTATCAGACCCTAAAAGCGGCCCGACTGGTGGATCGGGCGGCGCTGAAAGACATTAAACCGGTGAGCGACGACCACAATATCTTTTCCATTCTCTTCGCCAGCAGCCAGCTGCGCTTCCGCAGCCAATTCAATAAACTGCCGCCCAACCTGTTGGTCAATTAATCAATTAGGGAAAACTCTGGGGAATCAGCCATGCTGTCATTCTGAGGGAAGACAGCGACCGGGGAATCTCAGGATTTCGAGATTCGGCGCGGCGCTCAGGATGACAATGGTGGGTTTTGCCGAGGTTTCATCCGGATATCGCCAAAGTGCTGGGCGCAGATAGCCAGGGGACCGAAGCCCCCACCCTTCCAAAGACCCCTCTCATATATATTTATAAAAAATTTCCTGGTGGCAGCGGCGTCTCACCTGGGCGGCGCAGGCTAAGGCCTGCGGCTGCTAAAATACCGCAGACGGCTGCCGGCGCTGGTCCCGACTCAAAACTTGGCCAGGACCGTAAAGATCGGGGTGTAGGCGAAGGTGGAGTTTTTGCCGGCCAGGTCCAGGGCCACTCCCGCGGCGCAGGACCAGCGTTCGCTGAGAATACACTCCAGGCCCGGCAAGATTCCCAGGAGGTTGCTCAAAGGTTCCCGGGAGGAGCGGCAGAGCGGCCCCACGTCCCAGCTGCTGAAAAACTCCAGCAAGGCGACCCAGCGCCGGGTCAGGACCCATTCCGCGGCCAGGTTCCAGGTGATCCGGTCCCGGCCGTGGATGAAGAACAGGAGGGGGCCGGACTGCTGACGCTTCACCACCCCGGGGTCCCGGGTGGGGAGGCTGTACCAGAGATTGGCATAGAGATAAAACGGCTCCAGCCATTTGGACAGGTTAAAGCCCAGGGTAAAGGCGTAGGTGCCGCTTCCCAGGGCATCGGTGCCCAGGCGGGCGGGATTGAGGCGGAAATGGCGCCCCGTGGGAAAATTCACCGCCACCAGGGCGCTGACCGCGGGGGTCCTGGGGGTGTCCGCCAGCAACTGGTATTTGGCGGCCAGGAAGAGGTCTCCCAGGCCGCTGAAGTCGGCGGATCCGGCGGGTGAACCGACCTGGGTCACGTTACCGGCCCAGTTCTTAAGAAAAGCCGCGGTCAGGTAAACCTCCAGGTTCGAGGCCAGCCCGTAAGTGAACTTCACCGGTATTTCCAGGGAAGCAAAATTCCCGCCTGCCCCCACCCGGCGCCAGTTGGCGGTGAAGTTGCCCCCCACCAGGCTCAGGCTCCAGAAGGGCTGCAGGTCAATTTCGCCGGTCGGCGCCGGCACCGCGGTGTCCGCCACGATGGGCCCCATGGTGACGGGCAGCTCCCCGGGGGTGGGGTCCGCCCCCGGGCCAGCGGCCGCGGCCGGGCCCATCCCGGTCATCGCCAGGATGAAGGTGAGCAGGATGAGGTGGCGCCGGGCCGGTCGGCCCCTAATGTTCATGGCGGCGCCATTATACCAGAGCTTCGGACCGGAAGGGCTGGAAAACACCCTTCCCACCTGGGACAGGGTAAATTTTTCCAATAGGGGCCTCAGGATCGCGGCAGAAGATACCAAAACCTCCGAGCCCCGGGTAGTGTTTCTTTGCGAACCGGCTTATGCTATATTGGCAGTGGCTGGCAGGGTTCGTTATCCGAACCATAACCGGGGGTCACTTATAAGGGGAAATCCCTCCTGATCAAAGAGCAGGGCCCCTCCCAGAATAGGGCCCCGGAGGGAAAGTCGCCAGCCCTGCAATCTAACTGCCTGATTTTACCCACGGAAGTGCCTGGTTCCTGGTGGGGCCCCCGGACTTCAAATCCGGTGTGCCGTCTGCTGAAGGCGGTAGGTGGGTTCGATTCCCATGCACTTCCGCCAACGATTTGCGAGGCTGGAGGTCAATAAATTTGGCCTCCTTTTTCTTTGGTGAGTGGGTCGGTGAGTAGGTTCGAGCAGGGCGCCCTCCAAGCGCCTCATGGTGTCCCGGAAACGTGGGTTAATGGCCTGAAGATACCGTTGGTGGTTTGGAGGTTCTGGTGGCGCAGGAGCTTGGAGATAACCGGTAGGGGCTCTCTCCTCACATCAATTTGGGTAGTTCAGGCTTGAGTTGACATTGGACGAAAAAAGGGTCGCAGTATCCCCTGACAACGGATAAAGAACAGAAGATACCATGGCCCAGAAAGAGAAGCTCGTAAGCGCAAAGATGCGTT
>JBGPBR010000129.1:0-5832 GCA_041481325.1 Desulfobaccia bacterium | reverse complement strand
TCCAGGTGATCCCGGAGATGGTAGTCAGCCGCCAGACCGGGGTTTTTGTAGGCCGCGAAAGGCACCCCCGCGGCCCCGGCCACCTCCCCGTCCAAGGCCGCGTCCCCGATGTACACGGCCTCCCGGGGCCCGGCCCGAAAGTGCTCCAGGACCTTCTCCAGGCACTCGGGGTGGGGCTTGGGCCGGCTAACCTCGTAGCAGCTCACCGTCAGGTCGAACCACCCCTCCAACCCCAGGCGCGAGAGGACCAGAGGCAGGCTTTTGCCCCGGTTGGTGGCGATGGCGATGCGATACGCGGGGCGCAGGTATGCCAGGATTTCCCGGACGTGGGGCTCCGGCCGGATCAGGGAGAGGAAAGGGGCGTTGTCGATTTCCAACTGGTAGGCCTGGGCCTCGTCGAGATGGGGGCTGTCCCGAAAGAGAAAGTCGATGGCGGCCCGGGCGGTGCTCACGTGCACCACCTCCAGTTGCTCCGGGGTCAGGGGGGGCAGCCCGAAACGCTTCAGGATGTGGTTGTAAAAAGCCTGGTTGGACCGCCGGGAGTCGATGAGAACCCCGTCGCAGTCGTAAATGATCACCTTCCAGTTCGGCAAGGTCGATTATCCCCCATCAATTCAGGGCACCTGGTCCAAGGACCATCAGGGGTGCCCCCAGTTAAGTTTGGAAACCAGAATTTAAAAATATGGAACCGGCAATGCAAAAGCTTGCCGGAAATTACTAAGTTTGCGGCTACCGATGCCATCCCTTTTGGCCCTGAGGAACCATCCCGTTCCGCCTGCGCCTAAATATAGCCGAAAAAATCCAGTTGATGGGCGAGATAAACCATCCGGCCCGCCTCGATCTGGCGGTGGCGGGTCTCGATCCAGTGGCGCCATGCCCCGGGGTCCATCTGCGGGTGGCCTTCCAGGGCCCGGCGCACGGTCTCGATGATGAAATGCAGAACGTAGGCCTCATCATCGGGATAGCCGTCCGCCCCGGGAAAGACCACCCAGTCGGAGCTGCCCGCGGCCGCCACCCGGGCCCCCGCCTCCTTGAGGGCCTGGAAGAGCCGCCGGCCGGTGCGGCTGTCCCCGGAGGGCCGGCCCCCGACCCGGCGCCGGTCCATGGTCAGGTGGTACATCTCCTCGATCCGCCGGTCCAGGTCCGGGTCGATGACCGGCTCAAAGATGGTGGCGCCGTCGAAGTTCAGGGTGAAATAAAACATCCCCCCCTCCCGGAGCAAGGAAAACATCGCCGGCAAGGCGGTCGGCAGGTCCACCAGGTCCAGGAAGGCGTGGGCGATGAGCAAATCCCAGGACCTCCGGCCTTGCTCCCGGGCCGCGAAGCCAAAGAGGTCCGCGGCTTTTAGCTCCACCAGGACCCTCTGCCCCTGGCTTTGGATCAGGAGGTGGCCGGCCGCCGCCTCCGGGGCCGCGGGGAACGGGGCCAGGCCTTGCAGGCGTTCCCGGGCCGCGGCGAGGTTTGCCGCCGCCGCGTCCAGGGCGGTGTACTCGGCCCGGCCCAGCAAACCCCATTCCAGCAGCCGCTCCACCATGGTGCCGATGCCGCAGCCCGCCTCCAGGACCCGCAGCGGTTCGGCCCCGGTATGGGCCTTGACGCCCCGCACCAGGGCCTCCCGGACGTGGCGGTTCAGGGAACGGTCGTCCAGGGTCTTTTTGGCGGCCAGATAGCGGGGAAAGCTGTAATCTAAGGGTCGCATGAACCTCCACTCACCCCGCGGTAGGCAAATTTTTAGGATGGCGGGCGGGGACCCCCGCCCTACCTAACCTTTTTATGGTTCTTGGTGAGCCTAAGCCTCATGAGCGACTGCCCTGAAAAGTCTTGCCCTCGGCACCGGCTGGAAAGCCTGTGCTACCCAAGACATTTCATATTTTACGGGTGAGCAGAAGGCTCGGGGGCAACTGCTTGGGAATGCAAATTTCCGGGCCAAGCCCTGCTCGGGCCACATTTCCCAACCAAACGGGAATTTTCGGCGCCGTAATCACCGGGCCGTAACCCCCTGGACGAACTCCCGCACCATCCCGGCGCTTTCCTGCCAGGTGGGGTGCCCGCGGCAACTCTGATACGCGGCCAGGCTCATGGCGGTCAGACGCTCCCGGTCTTTGGCCAGGAGGCGCAGGAACCCGGCCAGGGCGAGGGCGTTGCCCGGCGGCGTTAGGAAGCCGTTGACCCCGTGCCGGACGATCTCCCGGGCCGCGCCCTGATCTCCGGCGATGGCCGGCAGCCCGAAACGCATGCCCTCCAGATAGGCGATGCCGAAGCCCTCATAAGATGAGGGCACCGCCAGCAGGTGGCTGTCCATGAGGACTGCGGCCAATTCCCGGTTCGGCAAAGTCCCCAGCAGCTCCACCTGCCCAGCCAGGCCCGCGGCGTCGATCCGGCGGCGGATGGCCCCGGCATAGGCAGGATCGGCGTTGAGGCTCCCGGCCACCTTCAGGCGCCAATCCGCGGCCGGCAAGTCGGCCAGGGCCGCGAGCAGGGTGTGCAACTCCTTGCGGGGGATGACGTTGCCCACAAAGATGATCTTCAAGGGTCCGCCGGCCACGGCCCGGGCGGCGATCTCTTCCCGGGTGACGGCCCCGGGCAAGCCGTCACCCCCGGGAGGCGCCACCACCGTCGGACGCCGGCTCCCCACCAGGGCTTCCACATCGGCCTGGGTGGTCCGGCTGACGCAGACCAGGGCGTCCACCGACGCCAGGTAGCGGCGCTCCGCCAGCCGGAACCAACGGTTCTGCCAGGCGGGGCGCAATTCCCGGCACCGCAGGTGGTGCACAATGGCAATTATCGGGTAGGCAACCCGGGCCCGCAGCCGACGGTTGAGCCGGAAAAGGGAGGGGTGGGCCAGTTCGTCCTGGAGCAGGGCGTCGAAGGGAGCCTGCTCCAGGCGGGTGAGCAGCTTGGCCGACAGGTTGTCCAGCAGGCTCGCGGCGTAAGAGCGCCAGGGCAGGGCCACGACCTCCACCCGGTCTCCCCCCAGGCGCAGGTTTGCCGCCAGGTTGCGGTCATAGATGAAACCGCCGCTGACCAGGTCCAGGCTGCCGTAAATCAGGAGGCCCAGGCGCAACTACCGCTCCTCGCGATAGGCCGCCCAGGCGATGTCGTTTTCCCAGATCTTGACGGTCAGGGCGTAGATGGGCTCCTTGATGCGGCCCATTAGCTCCTGGCCCATGATCCGGGCCAGGTTTTCGATGCTGGGATTCATCCCGGCGAATTCGGGCAGTTCGTTCAGGGTCCGGTCCCGGAAGTAGGCCGCCAGTTCCGTGAGGTGCGCCTCCAGGGCCACGATGTCCACCAGGTAGCCGTGCCGGTCCAGGTCCTTGCCTTCCACCTGCGCCTCCACCCGGTAATGATGGGAGTGCAGTTCGTTTTCCGGCCCCCAATCGCCGCCCACGAGATAATGCCGGGCCGCAAAATCCCGGGCCACCGCCAGGGTGTACCTATGCATGAACGTCTCCATGTGAGGTGCGAGTTTGAGTTTTGAGAATTTTTTTCTGGGGCTTACATCTCGAATCCGTCAGAATTTCTCAAAATTCAAAACTGGAAGCAAACCATCATTTCAATATTCCAAAACCACCTGCACCGCCTCCCCCGGGTTCCGGTCCATCAACTCAAAGGCCTGGGCCGCCTGGGCGATGGGAAACCGGTGGGTGATGAACCGGGCCGGTTTCACTTCCCGGAGCATCTGCCAGGTTACCTGGTAGCGCCGGGATTTGCTCCAGCGCCCGGAAAGGCCGGGGGGTATGCTGCTCACCTGGCTGCTGATGAGGTGCACCCGACTGCGGTGGAAGCGGCCACCCAGGTCCAGTTCCGTTTTTTTCCGGCCGTACCAGGAGCCGATGACCACCCGGCCGCTGAATCCCGTGGCCGCGATGGCCTGGCCCAGGGCCTCCGGGTTCCCGGAAATTTCGTAAGTCAGATCGGCGCCGGGGTAGGGACCGGCTCCCTGGAGGCAGCTTAACAGCCGTTGGTGGGCGTCCGGGGCGCTCGGGTCAAGGCTAACATGGGCTCCCAGGGCTTCGGAAAGGAGCCGCCGCCGGGGGTGGAAATCCAGGGTCACCAGGGAAGTCAGGGGCCACCTGGCGAGGAGCGCGGTGAGCAGCAAACCCACGATACCCTGGCCGAAGACGGCCACTTGCTCTCCGGCCAGGGGCTGGCCGTCCAACAAAAAGGTGACCGCGCTCTCCATGTTGGGGAAAAAGACCGCATCCTCAGGGGCCATCCCCGCAGGCAACATCAGGAGCGAGTCCGGAGTGGCCAGAAAGCGGCTCTCATGGGGCTGAAAGGCGAAAACCAGTTTGCCCTGCCATTCCGGGGCGACGCCCGGTCCCAGCTTGAGCACCCGCCCCACCATGGCGTAACCGTATTTCAGGGGAAAGGTGAAATCTCCGGCCAGGGTCTCGATGGTCTCGTCTTTGGGCAGGTCTTCGGGAGCCTGGCCCCGGTAGATCAGCAGTTCGGTTCCCGGACTGACCGCGGAAATCAGGCTCTGGACCAACACCTGGCCAAAAGCGGGCGGGGGCACGGGCTCAGATTGCAGACTCACTTGCTTCGGCCCGGTGAAATATAAGGACTTTCTTTCCACCTAAGCCTCCCAATCCGGTTCGCCCCGCAGCACCAGGTCGTCGCCCAACTGCTGGGAGCTGAGGCGGCGCAGCCTGGGAAACCGCTTGAGGAAAGGCGGTCCCAGGTTATCCACCACCCGGAGCCCGCCCACCAACAGGGGGGCGATGGTGAGGACCACCTGGTCCACCAGCCGCATGGCCAGGAAACTCGTGATGATTTGAGCCCCGCCTTCCACCATCAGGTGGTCGATCCCCAGGCCGCCCAATCGGTCCAGGAGGGCCCCCAGGTCCACCCAGCCGTTCTGGCCCGGCAGGCGCAAGATCTTCGCCCCCGACGCTTCCAGGGCCTCCTGGCGCTCGCGGTCGGCCCCCTGGCCGGCGGCAATCCAGGGGGCGCGGCCGTGGCGCAGCAGGTTGGCGTAGGGGGGGAACCTCAGGCGGCTGTCCACGATGACGGGCTGGGGGCTCCGGCCGTCCACCAATCTGACGTTGAGGCGGGGATTGTCCGCCAGCACCGTGCCGATGCCCACCAGGATGGCGTCGTGCAAGGCGCGCAGCGAATGGGTGAAAATCATGGACTGGTCGCCGCTGAGGGCCAGGGGACGCCCGGCGCGGTCCGCAATGCTGCCGTCCAGGCTCTGGGCGTAACTCAGGGTGACCAGGGGCCGGCCGGTGGGGTTCCGGCGGCGCCGCCGGGCATCCATGAGAAAGGCCCGGACCTGGTCCAGAATTTGAATATGAGGGCTGGTCTCGTTAGCCATGCCCATTCTCCTGGCGGGGGGACACACCGGCATCCAGTAAAGGCCTGCCTGAGACAGCGCCCTGGCATTCTCCCGGCGGGTCGGTTTACCTGTATCATGGGAACTAATTCAGCCGTTGTCAAGTTGGAGACCGGGAAGGCGGGTACGGGAGGGCGAGTGCGAAGTTTCCGGTTAACGACTTCATTTCAAAGGATTTTAAAATGGTCCTTAGTACACGATTTCTTAATATGGTGGCGTTTCTTTTCGACCCCCCTCACCCCAGCCCTCTCCCGCCGGCGGGGGGAGAGGGAGTATTACCGGGTTCCTTCTTTATCCCCTCTCCCCCAATGGGGGAGAGGGTTAGGGTGAGGGTGAATAAGACCGCTTGCTCCCTGCCATTCATAAATACGTTACGTATTTAGGAACCACTATACTTAGTGGCGCCGGGGTCTCATACCGATTTGCAGTCAATCGACTTTTTTGCCAACTTTTCAATAGTGGCACAGGCGTCTCGCCTGTGCGGCGCAGGC
>JBGPBR010000128.1:0-5895 GCA_041481325.1 Desulfobaccia bacterium | reverse complement strand
CGGGGTGGCGCGGTAGCGGGGCTCCACCCCGGCGTAGCCGTAGGCCGGGGCCTGGTGCCGGAGGCGGCTCCCCCCTTGCTGCGGCTCCCCCAGGATTTGCGGCAAAGACGGAAAATCATTGACCCCCAGGAAGCAGTCCACTTCGGGGAGCTCCCCGGGCAGTTCCTCCCCGTAGCGCTGCACCAGGCAGCCGGCGACCACCAGGCGCTTGGCCGGGTCGGCCTCCTTGTGGCGGCCCAGGGCCAGGACCGTGTCCACCGCCTCCTGTACGGCCGGCTGGATAAAGGCGCAGGTGTTCACCAGGAGGACCGAGGCGGCCTCGGGCTCGCCGACCACCTCCCAGCCAGCCGCCACCAGCCGGCCCAGCATGATTTCCGTATCCACCAGGTTTTTCGGGCAACCCAGGGAAACGGCGTAGATCCGGTTTGCGGTTTTAGGTTTTCGTTTTTCGGTATTCAGAATTTCGGTGCTCTCGGTTTTATTGGAGTCTTACCGTGGCAGAGGCGGGGTTAAGACCAACCTGTGCTTAAAAATCTGCTTTGGTAGCCGCAGGCCCTGACAAAAAACCTGCCCGGCACAGGCGAGACGCCTGTGCCACTTTCGGAAAAGTATCTCTTTAGTTCCCAAGCAGGAGCTTGGGAACGAGTAATTCAGGTTCCATGGGAAGGCCCGAAACCATGGAAACCTTCACAAGTTCACCTGATCTCCAGGGCAGTAAAAATCTAGGGTGGGCCCGGCCCACCAGCTACCTGGCTATCTTCGCAAGTTCAAAGTAACCAGGCGGGGCACCCGCCCCCGGAGGTCCGGTTCCCGCGCCGCCGCGCCCGGCGGCGCCACATGTCTTTGCCGAAAGCCGACCGCGGCAAGCTGCCTTCTGAAAAACCCTACTTGCTGAGGCTCTCGTTTTTGCTGTCGATTTTTTGCTGGAATATCAGGAACGAGAGTTCC
This sequence comes from Desulfobaccia bacterium, assembly GCA_041481325.1. Taxonomy (GTDB): domain Bacteria; phylum Desulfobacterota; class Desulfobaccia; order Desulfobaccales; family 0-14-0-80-60-11; genus DASWLF01. Next base: position 4,947 of record JBGPBR010000128.1, on the reverse strand, counting down.
CCGGCGGAATCGGGGTCCAGTTCCTTGAGGATCAGGTACTCCCTGAAGGCGTCCACGTTGTTCCCCACGGCCAGGCTGCTCACCCCGAAGTTGTAGTGGGCCTGGGAATTGCCCGGGTCGTTCTCCAGGACCTGGCGGAATTCCTCCCGGGCCTCGGCATATTTACCGTCGCTGGCCAGGGCCACCCCCAGGTTGTTCCGGGCCGCGTCGGCCACCTGGGCCTCGGGCTTGGCCCCCAGGGCCTCCTTGAAGGCCTGGGCCGCCTGGCCCCACTGGTCCTGCTTGACAAGATCCAGACCCTGGCGGTTGAATTCCCCGCCCAGGCCGGTGCGGGCCGCGGCATAATCGGGCTTGAGTTTCAAGGCCTGCTTCAGGTCCTTCACCGCCTTCTCGGTATCACCCCGTTCGCCTTGCAGGCGGCCCAACTCGTAGAGGGCCTCGGGGTAGTCGGGTCTGAGCTTCAAGGCCTGCCGGAAGGCCTTGACGGCTTCCTTGTCCTTGCCCAGGATTTCATACTTCAGCCCCAGGTTGAAGTGGGCCTGGGGATCCCCGGGCTTTGCCTGCACCGCCTGCTTCATTTGCCGCAAGGTCGGCTCCCGGTCCCGGGCCGCAGACTGACCCACGGGCAGAGCCAATAGCAGGCAAGCCGCAACCACGATGAGCTTGATTACTCTGGCCATTTCATTCCCTCGCACCTAACTCTTACCATTTGCCCATGCAATATCCGGCCAAATTACCCTATACTTCTAGATAATTATTATTTTTTTATTAAAAAACAGCAAATTTTTATTAATTAAGCAGAGACAAATTATTGATAAGAAATCACCGTCCAGGCGTCCAGGGCCGCGAACATCAGCAACCAGAAGGCCACCTGGATCAGATAGGCCCGGCGCCGCCGCCTCGGCGTGGTCAATAGCCGTTCTTCCAGCACCTTCAGAAAATTATACATCACCGCGGCTTCCAGGGCAAAGGGCAGGAACCCCAGGTACCCCAGGACGGGCATCTCGAAAACCTTCCAGAAATTGAGGACCGGCAGGGTATAGACCCACTTGGCGCTGGCCAGGGAATTCCAAAACTCCCACCAGAGGCCGCAAATGAGGCCGGAGGTCAACAGGCACAGGTGCTCCCGGCTCTCGCCCGCCAGGAACCGGGCGACGAGGGAGTCGCCGCCCAGGAGTTCGCAGAACGGGTCCAACAGCAGGAAAAACGCCACCCAGATCAGGGGGAAGGCGCCGCCGGGGTAAGCCAGGGTCAGGACCAGACAGGCGGTCCCCGCCAGGAGGGACGCCGGCTCCCAGGCGAAGCGGAGCCGCCGGGGCCGGCCCCGGGCTCCCTGCCAGGCCCCCAGGGCCTCCAGCGCCTGGGCGGTGAGGAGCACCCCCGGCAGCACCGTGGCGAAGGCCAGGGCGTAGCCGGCCCACCTTAGCCACCGGGCGGAGGTCAACCCCACATAACCCCAATTTTGCAGCACCAGATTGGCGGCTTCGAAAACCAGCCACACCGTCACGGACCAGAAGCACAGGCGGCAAAATTCCCGGCCCCGGCGCCGGAGCCAGGAGCCGCCCCCGAGAGCGTCCAAGAGGCCGTCCAGGAACAGGAGGTAAGGGTACCAGGCAAAAAAATAGAGGTATTGCCGGATCAGGCCGTGGCCCGCGGCGGCCCCCCCCAGACCCGCGGCCCCAATCAACAGGGCCGCCAGGATTTGCCAGGCGGCCGGGAATCTTTGCTTCAACCTGCTCCACATTATTATGCCGTTCCAACCGTCAAAACCGGCAATCTTGGGCTTGGCCCGGGCCATCTCAGAAGCCGGGTTTTGGTTATCTGAAGCCGCGCCGCATCTCTACTTGAGGCCTCTGCGAAACTCTCAATGCGGGCTGGCCGCCTCGGCTGTCCAACCATATTTAGTTGCAGGCAAGGGCTCCTACTCTACATTTAGATAAATAAGGGCAGCAACTGTGATTCCCTTAGGTCTCAAGTTGTGGCAGACGCGAGATTCTGCGCGGCCTTCTGAATGACATTTCGGGTTGCGAGTAGGTGTGTGAAAATAGCTTTTCAACCATAACTTCATATTAATAATAGATGCGTCTAATGGAAAGAGATAATAATGCCGCTAATCAGGATAAATCATTTTTTCCCTTGCCTTTCCTATTGAATGCTGTTATAGGGAGAAAATCCCAGGTCTGTCTGCGCCTCGGGGGAGGTTGAGATCATTGCTCCAAGACCTGAAACGTGCGCCAGTACGGGCTACTCGGTGAGAGGAAACTCTATGGTATCTTGGCTCGTGGGGATAGTGGTCTGTCTAGGTCTTTTGGCGGGATGTGGGGGTGGTCCAGGCGGGAACCTGGTAAAGAATGAGCCGGCCCCGCCGGCGTTGACGGTCCCCGTCCAGGAAGACAACGAAGAAGCAGCCCTGACCGAGGAGTTGAGCGCCAAGCGCCTGGAAGAGCTCTACACCAAAAGCGGCATCCCCGGTTGGGACCCCAGCCTCGAGCAAGAGCTCAAGCAATGGGAGCATCAGGTAAAGTTTGATGTACCCATCCAGATGAACAAGCAGGTGCGGGCCTACCTGGTTTATTTCTCCACGGAACGCAAGGAAATCATCCGCCGTTACCTGGCCCGCTCCAGCCGCTACCTGCCCCTGATCAAAGAGACCTTCCAGGAGTACGGCCTCCCAGAAGACATGGCCTACCTGGCCATGATTGAGAGCGGCTTTAACAACAAGGCCTACTCCTCCGCCGCGGCTTGCGGCATGTGGCAGTTCATCAAGGGCACCGGCCTGCGGTACGGCCTGGCCATCGACGGCTACGTGGACGAGCGCCGGGACCCGGAGAAAGCCACCAAGGCGGCCGCCAAATACCTGCTGGACCTCTACAAGCAGTTCGGCTCCTGGTATCTGGCCGCAGCCTCCTACAACTGCGGGGAAAACCGGGTCCAGCGGGAACTGGACCAGAGCTCCCACAAGAACTTCTGGGAGCTCTCCGCCAACATGTGCCTGCCCAGCGAAACCAAAAATTACGTGCCCCAGATGATCGCGGCCACCATCATCGCCAAAAACCCGGAAAAGTTCGGGTTCAAAAACGTCCCGTATCTGCCGCCCCTGAAATACGACCGGGTGCAGGTGAATGAGCCCACTTCCCTCAAGGCCGCGGCGGTGGCCGTAAATGTGCCCCTGGAGGAAGTCCAGGCCCTCAATCCCGAACTGACCCGGGGGGTGACCCCGCCGGACAGCTCCAACTATGTCCTGAACCTGCCGCCCAACAGCAAGGAAGTTTTCGGGAAAAACATCACCATCGCCCGCATAGAGCAGCCGGCCATCGCCTCCCGGCCGGTGCGCACCGCCAAGGCCACCGGGCGCAGCTATACCAACGGCAAGAGCCATTCCGTCCGCAAGGCTTCGGTAGCCGCCAAACCCGCGGCCAAAACCAAGATGTACGCCAATGCTTCGAAAAAACCGGAAAAGCCTGCGGCTCGTGCCGGCAAGGGAAAACCCACCCACACCGCTCAGGCGTCTAACGCCCCGGCCAAGGCCGGCGCCGCTCCCGTGGTTCAGGCTTCCCTGTTCGGCGGCCCCTCGCCGGCCGCCAAGGCCAAGGGCAAAGCCAAAGCCCCGGCCGCCAAAGCCACCGGCAAGTCCGCTGAGACCCGCCTGGCCAAGAAGAGCGACAGCTCTAATAAAAATTCCGGCAAGACCAAGACCGCCAAAAAGAACGGCTCGTCGGAGAAAAAATCCAAAGACAAGGTCTCCAAACACAAAAGCCGCGCCCTGTTCGCTGAAGCCCGGTAAGTGCCTCAGTCTGCTGTTTCAGGGGTATCTCATTGGGGCTTCTGCGAATATCTCCATGCGGGGGAGCCCCAGGCTCAAGCGCAACTGGCTGGTGCCGCCGGGGAAGGTCAACCCCCCACCGGCCGTTTTCCCGCCTAACGGTTAAGCCGCATCTCAGGCCCACCAGGAAAACTGGAATTATTTTTCCCCACCCCCTTGATTTTCCCGGTTGAGTGGTTAAAATCTATCAAAATTAGCACTCACCTTCAGTGAGTGCTAATACTCGCCGAAGTCCTTAATTCTACAATTCTACCCAAGGAGGTTTTACATGAAGGTTAAACCCTTGAATGACCGCGTCCTGGTCAAACGGATCGAAGAAGTGCAGGTTACCAAAGGTGGCATCGTCATTCCTGACGTCGCCAAGGAAAAACCCATCGAAGGCCGCATCATTGCGGTGGGCCCCGGCAAGATGAGCGAACAGGGGCAGCGCATGACCCTCCAGGTCAAAGAGGGCGACAAAGTCCTGTTCGGCAAGTACTCCGGCACCGAAATCAAGATGGAAGGCGAAGAATATCTCATGATGCGGGAAGAAGACCTCCTGGCCGTCATCGAAGATTAATTCCCACTCCCGCACCGATCCCAATCCCAAGTCCAACCGTCTGCTATTTTAAAAGGAGGATAGTAAAGACATGGCTGCAAAAGAAATCAAGTATGATATCAAGGCCCGGGAGGCCATTCTCCGGGGCGTCAATACCCTGGCCGACGCGGTCAAGGTAACCCTGGGCCCCAAAGGCCGCAACGTCATCCTGGAGAAATCCTTCGGCGCCCCGGCCATTACCAAGGACGGCGTCACCGTGGCCAAAGAGATCGAGCTGGAGGACAAGTTCGAGAACATGGGGGCCCAGATGGTCAAAGAGGTGGCCAGCAAGACCAGCGATGTGGCTGGCGATGGGACCACCACCGCCACCGTCCTTGCCCAGGCTATCTATCGCAACGGGGTAAAGGTGGTGGCCTCAGGAGCTGACCCGATGGAGGTCAAGAGGGGGATCGAGGCAGCGGTAAAAACGGTGGTGGATGAGCTAAAAAAGGTGAGCAAGCCGACCAAAGAGCAGAAGGAGATCGCCCAGGTAGGCACCATTTCAGCCAACAATGATGAAACCATCGGTGAGATCATCGCCGAGGCG
>JBGPBR010000127.1:0-5928 GCA_041481325.1 Desulfobaccia bacterium | reverse complement strand
GAACACCAGCTCGTCGGCCCCGGTTTCGTAATAGAGCCGGGCCATGGCCACCGGGTCACCGATGTCCACGTTGTTCAAAAACTTGATGCCCTTGGTGGTCCGGCCGTCCCGCACATCCAGGCAGGGGATGATCCTCTTACTCAGCATCAGAGCCGTCCCAGGCCAGAAAATTCTTAAGGATTGTGAGGCCGAACCGCCCGCTTTTCTCCGGGTGGAACTGGGTGGCCACCAGGTTGCGCCACCCCAGGGCGCTGGGAAACTCTACCCCGTGCTCCGTCACCCCCAGCACCATGGCGGGCTCAGCCGGGTCCGGGTAGTAGCTGTGGACGAAATAGTACTCCGCAGCCTCGGGCAGCCCGGCAAATACCGGATGAGGCTTGAGAAAACGAACCGTGTTCCACCCCATGTGGGGGATCTTCAGTTCGGGCAGTCGGGGAAGGGCCCGGGTTCGCCCCGGAAGCAGACCCAGGCAGGGAGTGTCATTTTCTTCGCTGTGCGCCAGGATGATTTGGGCCCCCAGGCAGATCCCCAGAATGGGGACCCCGCGCCCGAAGGCCTCTCGCAGGGCCTGATCCAGACCAGTTTCCCGGAGGGTGGCCATGGCTTTGCCCGCGGCCCCCACCCCGGGAAAGACGACCCGGTCGGCCCCGGCCACCACGGCCGGGTCCGCAGTTACCTCCCCCTCAACTCCCAAGGCCCTGAAGGACCTGACCACACTGGTGAGATTCCCGGCCTGATAATCGATGATTATAATCACGCAATCTCTGAGGAAATAAGTTTAACCATTAAATTTTAACAATCCTGGGGACCGGAGTCAATATATGATTAAATTGCGCCCCCCGGATCATAATATGGGGTTCCGGGGATATCTGGCGTAAATGATTCACCTTTTTCCCTCCCCCTTGAGGAGGGCGGGTCAGGGTGAGGGTGGCTATTTTTCTTTTGGTTACGGCTGCTTATCACCTCCATCCCCCTGCCCGCCAGGGAGGGGGTGTTTAAGAATCCCGAATTTATGAACCATACATTATGAAAATCTTCCTTTTAGGGACGCTTCCCCGTTCCTGACTGCAGCCGGGTGGTCTCGGGTCATCGTTCCCATTGGGTTGTGGGTTCACTCAGATAGGCAGGATGGGCGCGGACCTCCTCCATAGGACCCTTGGCGCTTCGGCAGTTATTGGCCGTCGTAGGGCTGGTCGCCTGGGCCGTTATTGGCGCGTGGGACTTACCTCAAATGACGCCCAGGTAATATTTGGAGAAAAAGCCTAAGAAGGCGAATATCGTGCCGGACGCTACGCCATCCTTGGGCTGCGATAGAAAATGTTCTTGACATTATTGCAGAAAGAATCTTAACTGATGGCAATTTATGCCGGGGGGGATAAAAATATGAAAAGGGCGCTGGGGTTTCACAGACGAAAGATCTGTTGGGGACTGGCAATCCTGGTGGCAACGGCGGCGTTGATAACGCCCAAGCCAACTCCAGTTTGGGCCGAGTCGGGAAAGACCAATCTGGCAATCGGGGCTTCCATTATCGGGGTCATCGGCACTGCCGCCATCGGCTACGGCATTTGGGAGAATCTGCCGCAAAACCAGGGGAAACCCCGCTATTTCAACGGCGAGTTCTATGCGGGGGGCTTCGGGGGCGAGTCCCTTTTGCATAAGGCCGACTGGGCTTATGACAACCTGACCACCGCCCAAAAGGTGGCTATGCATGTCGGAGCGGTGGGGGGACTTAAATTCGGTTATTTTACTGCCAGTTATCCCTGGCTGGGACTGGAGGCGGAAACCAACTTCACCCGGCAGGACGTTTGGAACCAGACCATCAGCATCTCGCCGACGGTGGGAGGAAGTCATCAAGGCACTCTGCCCACATCACACTGGTATGTCTATACCAACTCCCTTAAGATCATGGGGCGTTACGGGTTTTTCCCGGACTCCGAAGTGCCGTTCGGGCGGTTGCAACCCTACCTGGGAATTGGCCCGGGATTCGTGGTGATTTACAGCGAGGCCGACTCGGCCAAGAATTTTTCCCTGGAGGTGGAGGCGGGGCTGCGCTACCTGATGCTCAAGAATGTTTCCGCCTTCGTGGAATACAAGTTCAGCCAGCAGTGGAACGTGTTACTGGAATCCCAGACCCTTTACGCGGCCGGCGCCGTATTCACCAAGAACGCCACCTTCGACGTGACCAATCACAAGTTTGTCCTGGGAGTGGCTTATCACTTTTAGGAACAGCCGACCGTCGGCTTATTGACCCCAATTGGGCGGCCGAGACGGCCGCCTTTTTTATTTTTTTCTCGTTCCCAAGTTCCCGCTTTTCTCGTTCCCAAGCTCCTGCTTGGGGACATCTTTATCTTGCCCCCAGGTTACTGCAATTAAGCGATCTATCTTGGGATAAACTTCTCTTTACTTTTAAAATATAAAATTTTAGGCTCGATTCAACCTGCCGCCGGGGCACAAACTTTTGCTAAAACCTGGCGTGCCGGCAATTGCTGTGTTATTTTTAGGCACATAAAAACTTCCTAATTCAGGATAGTTCCATGAAACTGGTAACCGCCGCCCAGATGCGGGAATTGGATCGCCGGGCCATTAGCGAAACGGGCCTGCCGTCGCTGGTCCTCATGGAGAACGCCGGCCGCACCACCTATCAGATCCTGAGGCGGGAGTTCCCCGATTTGGCGGCCGAAGTGGCGGTGCTGGCCGGACGGGGCAACAACGGCGGCGACGGCTTCGTGGTGGCCCGCTACCTGGCTGGCGACCGCATCCCGGTGGTGGTGTTTCTCCTGGGCCGGCAGGACCAGGTGGGCGGCGACGCCCGGGTCAACCTGGAGATCCTGCGGCAAATGTCCGTGGAGGTGGTGGAGGTCCTCAGCCCCGAGGACCTGAACCCGGCGCGGCGCCGGCTGGCCCGGGCCGGCCTCATCGTGGACGCCCTGCTGGGCACCGGCCTGGACAAGCCGGTGCAGGGCCTGCTGGCCGACTTGATCGAAAAGGTCAACCCTCTCCCGGCCCCGGTGCTGGCGGTGGACCTCCCCACCGGGCTCTCGGCGGACACCGGTGAGGTTCTGGGGACGGCCCTGAGGGCCGAAGTGACCGTCACCTTCGGCTGGCCCAAGCTGGGCCAGATCCTGCTGCCGGGCCGGGACTACGTGGGCCGCCTCTTCCAGGTGGACCTCAGCATCCCGCCGGCCCTGGCGGCGGCAATCCCCACGGAGCTGGCCGAGGCCCGGGAGATGCGGGAACTCCTGCCGGCCAGGCCCTGGGGCAGCCACAAGGGCACCTTCGGCCACGTCCTGGTCCTGGCCGGTTCCGCCGGCAAGACCGGGGCCGCGGCCCTGACCTCGGAAGGGGCCCTCCGGGCCGGGGCCGGCCTGGTGACCCTGGGAATTGCCGCCAGCCTCAACGACATCATGGAGGCCAAGATCACCGAGGCCATGACCCTGGCTTTACCCGAGGCGCACGGAGCCCGGGCCCTGGGAAGGGCGGCCCTGGAACCCATATTTAAGTTTCTGGACCCCAGGAGCGCCCTCGCCCTGGGGCCGGGCCTGGGGACCCATCCGGAAACCCAGGAGGTGGTCCGGCACCTGGTGAAGCACCTGCCGCAGCCCCTGGTGGTGGATGCGGACGGGGTCAACGCCATTGCCGCGGACCCCTCCTGCCTGCCGGCCGCGGGGCCCCGGGTGCTCACCCCGCACCCCGGGGAGATGGCCCGCCTGGTGGGCGCCGGCGTCCAGGAGGTGCAGGCCCGCCGTCTGGGGCTGGCCCGGGAGACCGCCGCCCGCCTGGGGGTGGTCCTGGTCCTCAAGGGCGCCCAGACCCTGGTGGCGGCCCCCGACGGCCGGGTGAGCCTCAACCCCACCGGTAACCCGGCCCTGGCCAGCGGCGGCACCGGCGACGTCCTCACGGGCCTCATCGGCGGCTATCTGGCCCAGGGCCTCGCTCCCTGGGACGCGGCCCGCCTGGGGGTTTACCTCCACGGCCTGGCCGCGGATTTCTGGGCGGCCCAATACGGCCCCCGCAGCCTGATCGCCGGCGATCTGCTCGCCATGTTCCCTGAAGTGGTGGCGGAATTCACCCAGGTCCAGATTCCCCTGACAGAGGAAGACATATGCTTCAAGCGCGTGATATCATGACCCGGGAGGTCATCAGCGTCACCACCGAGACCCCCGTGGCGGAGTTGGCCAAGATCCTGGAAAACCGGAACATCGGCGGGGTTCCCGTGTTGGACCCGGTGGACGGCCGCCTGGTGGGAATCGTCACTCAGAGCGACCTGGTGGACCGGGTCCGGGAGTTGGAACTGCCGCCGGCCGTCAACATACTGGACTTCCACTTTTACCTGCAAATCCCTTCCCAACTCCTGAAGCGCTTGGAGAAGATGCTGGGGGACACGGTGGGGGAGGTCATGACCCCCGGGCCGGTCACGGTGAGCCCGGACACCCCGGTGTCCCGGATCGCGGCCCTCATGGCCAGGGAGAAGGTGCACACCATCCCGGTGATGGAGCGAGGCCAGGTGGTGGGGGTCATCGGCAAGATGGACATCATCCGGGCCCTGGCCCGGGAAGAAGGCGATTGAGGCCGGACGTCCGGATCAGCCGCAGTCCCGAGGAGACCCGGACCCTGGCGGCCCGGCTGGGCCAACGGCTGGCGCCGGGCGACGTGGTGGCCCTCAAGGGCGAGCTGGGAAGCGGCAAGACCGAGTTCGTCCACGGGCTGGCCCAGGGCCTGGGCGTGCCCCCGGACCTGGTCGCCAGCCCCAGTTTCATCCTGGCCCACGAATATCCGGGGCGGCTCAAGTTGGTGCACCTGGACCTGTACCGCCTGGAGGACCTGCCGCCGGAGCTCTTGCCGGACCTGGAGGAGTATTTCTCCGGGGCCGGGGCGGTGGCGGTGGAATGGGCCGAGCGGGTTGCGCCCCTCCTCCCCCGGGAGTATCTGGAGGTGATCCTGGAAATCACCGGGGAGGAGCAGCGGACCTTGACCTTCATGGGCCACGGCAAGCGCGGCCGGGAGCTGGCCCGTAGTTTGGAATAAATCCGGTTTTAGTTTTTGGTTTTTGGTTTAAATAATCAAAAAGAAGACCATTGCCCCAATTTTATGGCGCAGCCTTGGTCTGAGAGTTGGCCGAGTTTTCTGAGGGTTCCTTTTTACCAAAAACCAAAAACTAAAAACTAACAACCCAAAACGGAGTTTTACCATGGTCAAGCTAAGTTCCCGGCGCCGCTCGGCGCTGGAGGACCCCGAAGAAGTCCTGAACCTGGCCCAGCGCTGGTTGGAGACCGCCAAACGCCAATGGAAATGGCTGCTGCTGGGAGCGGCGGCGGTCAGCGCGGTCTTGGCGATCTGGGGCGTGCACCGGGGCATGCAGATCGCCCGGGAGGACCGGGCCGCGGCCGCATTGGTGCAAGAGCGCGCCAAGTTTGGCCCGGGCGCAACCAATGCCGAGGCCGCCAAGGCCCTGAAGGACCTGGCGGATAAATACCCCGGCACCAAGGCGGCCTACGAGGCGGAGCTCATGCGGGCCAACCTGCTTTACCGGTTGAAGAATTATGGCGAGGCCGCCGCCGCTTTCGAGACCCTCCTGAAGGGGGATGACCCCCTCTGGAACACCCTGGTTTCCGAGAGCCTCAGCTACTGCTATGAAGGTCTGGGAGAATTCAAAAAGGCGGCAGCCTTGCTCAAGTCCGTGGAGGAGGAAAGCACCGGCGCCTTTCGCCGCGAGGTGGCCCAGCGCCTGGCTTTGCTGTACGAAAAGGTGGGAGAACCCCAGGAGGCGGCGGTTTACTGGCGCCAGCTCCTGGACCCGGCCCCCGGCCAGGGATTGACGGCTTACTTCCGGGAAAAGGCGGCCGCGGCGGAAGCCCGGGGGGAAGCTCCGAAGAAGTAGGCGCACCGGCGGACTTATTAATCGGAGCAGAAAATTAGTTAACTTGAGGG
>JBGPBR010000126.1:0-5935 GCA_041481325.1 Desulfobaccia bacterium | reverse complement strand
CCCCAAGGCCACTTTCGGGGTGCTGGTGGAGCTGTGCCAGTATCCCCATTGAGAAGCCGCCTCCATGGGGATCACCGTTGCGGCCTTGCTTTCCCGGGTCCAGGTCAACATTCCCTTTCCCTTTCTATTTTCCGGGTACCTGGAAAAGTTTCTGGCCCGGGGACTCAACCCGGAAATCGGCCTGGACGGCTATAGCCTGGGGCGTTACCCTCCCCGGGTCTTTCGCCGGGCCGCCCGGGCCTTTATGGACGCCGGGCGGCGCCTGACCCTGCACGGCCCCTTCCAGGACCTGCTGCCCGGGTCTCTGGACGATAAAATCCTGGCCGCCTCCCGGGGCCGGCTGCGCCAGGCCTGCCGCTACCTGCCGGTCTTTAAGCCGCTGTCCCTGGTCGTTCACCTGGGTTATGAGGACCGGCACTACGGCTGGAACCGGGAAGAATGGCTGGCCCGGGCCGCGAGCACCTTCAAGGAGCTGGCGATCGCGGCCCAAGCCCACGGGGTCCGGGTCATGCTGGAGAACGTCTACGAGACGGACCCGGAGATCTTCCTGGAAGTCCTGGACCGGGTCGGGGCCTCGAATCTCCAGGTCTGTTTTGACTTGGGCCACCTCCTGGCCTTCAGCACCGGCGACTTCCCCCGCTGGCTGCAGGCGCTCTCTCCCGTCATCGGGCAGCTCCACCTGCACGACAACGACGGCGGCGCCGACTCCCACCAGGCCCTGGGCACCGGCCGGGTGCCGGTCGCTGAGGTCCTGGAATACCTGGCGGCCGCCGGCCGCCGCCCCCTCATTACCCTGGAGCCCCACCAGGAGGGCAGCCTCGCCCCCTCCCTGGAATACCTGGCCGCCATCTGGCCCTGGGATTGACGGCCACCCCGCGGTTACTTTTAGAAAGGATGATGCTTGCTCACCGGAAGGGGAAATCGATTCCTTTGTGGGAACTTTGGATTTTCGCAAGAAGATGGGAACCCCCCTTTTTCAAACGGGGGGAAATGGTGCCGCAGTGGCGCGGTCCCCAGCCCTCAGCCCTTCCTCCTTATTCCTTTACACCCCGGCCCTCGTTCAGGTACAATCAAAATAATGTTTAGAAGCTTTTGGGCCCGGTCCCGTCACCGAGAGCCGCCGACACCGGAGGTTTTCCCGCCCTTATGAAACGCCTGGCAATCTTGGGTTCCACCGGCTCCATCGGGCAGAGCACCCTAAAAGTGGTGGCGGAACACCCGGGGGAATTTCAGGTCGCGGCCCTGGCCGCGGGGCAAAACGTCCAGGTCCTGGCGGCGCAGATAAGGCAATTCCGGCCGCCGCTGGTCTCGATCCGGGATGCGGCCGGGGCCGCGGCCCTCCGGGACTTGCTGGGGCCGGGCCCCGCCCCGGAAATCCTGACCGGGGCCCCGGGGGCGCTCCAGGTGGCCACCGGCGCCGGCGCCGACATGGTGGTCTCCGCCATGGTGGGGGCGGTGGGGCTGCCGCCCACCCTGGCCGCGGTGGAGGCCGGCATCCCGGTGGCCCTGGCCAACAAGGAAACCCTGGTGGCCGCCGGCTCCCTGGTCATGGCCGCGGCCCGGCGCCGGGGCGTGCCCCTCATCCCGGTGGACAGCGAACACAGCGCCATCTTCCAGGCCCTGCAGGGCCAGCGCCCCGAGGACATCCGGCGCCTCTGGCTCACCGCTTCCGGGGGGCCGTTCCGGTCCTGGGACGCGGCCCGGCTCCGGGAGGTTACCGCGGCTCAAGCCTTGAAGCACCCCAACTGGAGCATGGGGCCCAAGATCACCATCGACTCGGCCACCATGATGAACAAGGCCCTGGAGGTCATCGAGGCCTCCGTCCTGTTCGGGCTCCCGGTGGACCAGGTCGGGGTCTACATCCATCCCCAGAGCATCGTGCACTCCCTGGTGGAGTTCGTGGACGGCTCGGTCATCGCCCAACTGGGGGTGCCGGACATGCGGCTGCCCATCGCCTATGCCCTGGCCTACCCCCGGCGCCTGCCCCTGAACTCGCCCCCCCTGGACCTCTGCCGCATCGGGGAGCTCACCTTCGAGCCGCCGGACCCGGACCGCTTCCCCGGGCTGGCCCTGGGATACGCCGCGGCCCGGGCCGGCGGCACCATGCCCGCGGTGCTCAACGCGGCCAACGAAATCGCGGTGGCCGCCTTTCTTCAGGGCCGCATCAAGTTTCTGGACATCCCCCGGGCGGTGGCGGCCGCCATGAACGCCCATCAACCCCAGGCGCTGACCAGCCTGGAGCAGGTCCTGGCCGCGGACCGCTGGGCCCGCGATTTTGTTGAAAATTTGATACGTGATAAAAGTATGTGAAAAATATGCAGTCTAATTTCCCTTCCTCAACGAACTATAATGCCAAGGAAAATGAAGCGGTTTATTATGCTCGGATAGAGGGCAATTTAATAGATAAAGGAAAGGCTTTTAATCTAATAGATTTATTTGCAGGAGCTGGCGGCTTAACTTTGGGATTTACCACCACTTTCGGTCATAATTTTAAACCTACTTGGGCTAATGATTTTAATAAATATGCTGCCGAAAGTTATAACCTAAATTTCGGCAATCATTGTACTGTGGGGGACATTTTAACTTTATTAAATAATTCTAAAAGCATAATTCCAAAAGCTGATGTTGTAATTGGGGGTCCTCCATGTCAGGGCTTTAGTCTTTTAAATAAACAACGCTTCGATGATGATAGAAAGCAATTATGGCGACCATTTCTTGAAATAGTTAAACTTTCTGGCGCAAATATATTTGTGATGGAAAATGTACCTCAACTATTGGGTTCCTTTGAACATGGCGAAATAATCGGTGCGGCGGAAGCATTAGGCTTCAACCTTGCTTGGGCCAAATTATGCGCTGCCGATTATGGTGTTCCGCAGACTCGTTGGAGGGCTTTTATCATCGGATGTAACTTTGTCGACCCTCGAGTTTGCTTTCCTCCCAAAAAAACCCATTATAACCCCAATGTAAATGCCGAAATAAAGCGTCTCAGCACATTAAGCGAATATATAGAAAAACCGGAACCTTGGCGAACAGTAAAGGATGCGATAGCAGACCTTCCTCCTCCTGTCGGCACAGATATTAGGCGTGAGCATCCTCCTCTAGACCTTCATTTCGGGCGCTCTCCAACTGAGCTAAGTGTTAAACGTTATAAAGCCATACCTGAAGAAGGAATGAATAGGTTTGACCTTCAGCGCCGAGCCCTGCACCTGACTCCAGCGTGCTGGGTTAGGAAAAAAACAGGGGGGACCGATTTATTTGGACGTTTGTGGTGGAATAAACCTGCTTTCACAATAAGAACTGAATTTTTCAAGCCGGAAAAGGGCCGTTATCTGCATCCATCCCAACACCGACCTATTACACACCGGGAAGCCGCAAGGTTTCAGACCTTTCCGGATTCTTTTCGTTTCGCAGGGTCGAAGATAGAAATAGCGAAACAAATCGGAAATGCCGTCCCTCCCCTTTTAACTGCTAGAGTTGCCGATTGTGTATATGCTTTACTAGTATCATATAAAAAGTGATGGTTGATAAGTTTACACAATCTGAACGAAGTCGAATTATGTCCCGAATAAAGGGACGGAATACAAGTCCGGAAAAAAAAGTCAGAAGCCTAATACATAAAATGGGGTATCGTTTTCGCATTAATGTAACTAAGTTACCTGGTAACCCAGATATAGTTTTGCCTCGCCATAGAAAAATAATATTTGTACATGGCTGTTTTTGGCATGGACATAAAGGATGTAGCAGGTCTAAAAGACCTACAAGTAATATTGAGTTCTGGGATAAAAAAATTAGCGGCAATATCAAAAGGGATGCTAAGGTTAAGAAAGAACTTGAACTATCAAGTTGGATGGTTTTTGTAATATGGCAATGCGAAACAAAAAAAAGTGATGATTTAAAAAAAAGGTTGGAAGAAATTATAGGCCAAAGCAAAGGAGTTGCGTAATGGCTGCAAAAAACAAAATTCGTAATTTTTTTATTTTAAACGTCGGCAAAATTGTAACAACCCAACAGATTAGAGAAATTGCAGGTATAAGTGAATATGCAAGAAGGATTCGCGAGTTACGCAATGAAGAAGGCTATCAAATTAAATCATATAAAGACCGACACGATTTAAAGCCAGGTGAATATATTTTAGAAACCTTAGAATTGCTTCCTGTTATCGGGCGGGGAATTTCCCCGCAAATAAGGACCTTAATTTTGGAACGGAATGGATATACTTGTCAATTATGCGGTTCTTCAGCAGGAGACCCTGACCCTTTTAACCCTGACCGCAAATTAAGGCTTCAAATCGACCACATAAAACCAATAAGTCAAGGAGGAACTGAAGAGCCTTCCAATCTAAGGGTCCTTTGTTCTGCATGTAATCAAGGAAGGGCGAATATTCAGCCGCCAAGCGAATCGGCCCTTAATCTCTTGGCAAGGATTCGGAAGGCTTCCAGACCAGTACAGCGGGAAATTTATGAAGCTCTGAAACGGTCATTCAGGGAATGAACCTGATTTTTGATAAAAAAGGAATGGATTTTATACAATTAAAATTACGTGGCTGTTGCAGTCCGGGTTATAATGCAGGCCAGCGAGGAGCAGCGTAAACCGAGATGATCACCGTTCTGGCGACCGTAGTTGTCCTGGGTATCCTGATATTTGTCCATGAGCTGGGCCATTTCCTGTTGGCCAAGCTGTTCGGGGTCCGGGTGCAGGCCTTTTCCCTGGGTTTTCCCCCCAAGTTGCTGCATAAAAAGATCGGGGACACGGACTACCGCCTCTCGGTGGTTCCTCTGGGGGGCTACGTCAAGCTGCTGGGAGAAAGCCCCAACGACGAAGTGCCCCCCGAGCTGGAGCCCTATTCTTTCATGCACCACCCCTTATGGCACCGGTTTCTCATTGTCCTGGCCGGCCCCGTCTTCAACCTCATTTTTGCGGTCCTGGCCCTGTTCCTGGTGTTCGCTTTTTCCGGCATCCCTTACCTGACCACGGAGATCGGCAGCGTCAAGGCCGATTCCCCGGCCGCCCAGGCAGGCATTCAGGCCGGGGACAAGGTCCTGTCGGTGGCGGGCCGGCCGGTGGGGCGCTGGGAGGACCTGTCCCAAAAAATCCGCCAGGCCGGCGAACACCCGCTGACCCTCACGGTCCAGCGGGGCGAGCAGGTGTTCGATATTGAGGTGCTGCCGCAGCGCATGGAAACTGCCGATATCTTCGGGGCCAAAGTCCAAGCCATCATCATCGGCATCTCTTCCGGGGACAAACTGGCCATTGATCACGTGGGCCCCTTGGAGGCCCTGCGGGAGGGCTCGGCCTACACCTTCCGCCTCTCCTGGCTCACGGTGCTGAGCTTTTACAAGCTCCTGGTCCGGGAGGCGCCCTTGAAAAGTCTCGGCGGCCCCATCCTCATCGCCCAGGTGGCTGGCAGGCAGGCGGAACTTGGCCTGACCTACCTGGTGCAGTTCATGGCGGTCCTGAGCGTCAACCTTTTCCTGCTCAACCTGCTGCCCATCCCGGTTCTGGACGGCGGCCACCTGTTCTTTTTCTCCCTGGAGGCCCTCCGGGGCAAACCCATGGCCACCAAACACCGGGAGGTGGCCCAAGCCCTGGGGCTGATGATAATTCTGGCCTTGATGGTCCTGGTTTTCTACCAGGATGTCGTCCGCCTGGTCAATCCCCAGAATTAACCTGACGTGATCATCCTGGCCCTGGACACCGCCACGGAGAAAGGGAGCCTGGCCCTGATGGAGGGCGGGCGGCTGCTGGGGGAGCGGTCCCTGGAGTCCCAGGGGGCCTATTTAACCCGCCTGCTGCCGGGAATAGAGGCGCTGCTCCGGGATACCGGGAAGCGGCGGGCGGACCTGGGCGCGGTGGCCGTCAGCGTCGGCCCGGGAAATTTCACCGGCCTGCGCATCGGGGTGGCCACCGCCAAGACCCTGGCCTGGTCCCTGGGATG
>JBGPBR010000125.1:0-5975 GCA_041481325.1 Desulfobaccia bacterium | reverse complement strand
TCACTCGTAGGGGCGGGTTTCAAACCCGCCCCTACAAAACGAACACGGTCTTATACCCAGTTTTATACCAAGTTGCGCTCATAGAAGTAAGAAAAGCTGTGGTAGGGGCGCACCTGCGGGTGCGCCCTCTTGTGGGCGGACACATGGGTCCGCCCCTACAAAAGGGAAAGATGAATTACCTGTATGGTCGCAACTTGGTATTACTGACCGCAATGCTGGCTCAAGGGTTGGCGGCGACCACCGGGAATCCGGCTCGCTGCCACGCCGCCACTCCGCCCAGGAGGGCCTTGGCGTTCCGGTATCCCTGCTGATTAAGCTCTGCTGCCACCCGGGCAGAAGTATGCTCACTGCTTCAGGCACAGTAAAAGACGATTTCCTGATCCTTGGAGAGGGAAGGAAGCTTTTCCCTGAATTCGGGAAGGGAAATGGCCCCTGACAATTGCAGGCTCCTGAACTGCTCTTCACTGTCATAGGCGCAGACGAGCAGGGCTTTTTCGGTTCGCAGCTTCTCGTAGGTTTCCTCGGGAGTGATACGGACCACTGTTGCCATAGGTCGCTCCTTATTTATCGCAGTGAGGGGTGGTTTCCGAAGAATCAGGTCAGGGCTGCGCCCTGGCCCGCCCCTATCAGCGGTAGAATTTTGTCCACTTGGAAAAAAACCAGGAAACGGGGCCCCGGCTTCTCTTGTCCGGGAGGGTAGGTCCGCCGGCGCAGGGAGCGCAAGAGGTCGGCCTCCCAGGCGCCATTTTACTTTAGAGTAGTCTTTCCCTGGATAAGTCAGAAGCTCACTCGCTCTTGAACATATCCTTGCCCGCGCCGCAAACGGGGCAGACCCAGGAGTCCGGCAGATTTTCAAAAGCAGTTCCGGGGGCAACGCTGGCGTCGGGGTCCCCCGCCGCCGGGTCATAAACATAACCACATACTTGGCAGGTAAATTGTTTCATCCTTTAACTCCTTTCAAGATAAAAGACTGGGGCAAATGTATCTCCTCAGCCACCCTTTGCCAATTCCTTGAGGTACTCCTCGGCGGGTTGAAAGCCAGCGAACCGGTGCTTCTCTTCCCCCTCTGGAGAGAACAAGAGGGTGGTGGGTGCGCCTGTGACCTGAAACTGCCGCACCAGGTCCATGTGGGCGCGCCCCTCCAGGCGCACCGGGGTGAAGCGCTCGTTCAGGGCCTGAACCACGGCGGGGTCTTGGTGGGTCTCACGGACCAACCGGCCACAGTGGGGTCAGCCATCCATATAAAATTCCAGAGCCAGAGGATGGTTGACCTTTTTCGCCTCCTCCAGGGCCTCTTGCCAGTTCGTGCGCCATTGTATCAACTCTGACATGCTGATTATCTCCTTGCCACCCATCCCTCAAGGGATCGGGGGTTGTCCTGCAATTATTGATTTTCCGTATTTTCCACGGAGATGGCCTCACCGAGGCCGAGGTTCCGCGGTCAGCAGCCCGGCTCCCCAAGGTGGCCGCAGCAGTTCTGAAAGTTTTTCAGCTTTACCCAGTTATTTTTCATGAGCAACAGGATCTTCTTCGGCCAGGGCTCAGGACCTTGCAGATTAGTGAAAAAGGCCCGGGGGCTGGGCCGGGTTTTCTCTTCCTGACACATGACCGCGGCTCTTGCCGCCTAGCGCCTGGCCTCAATGTCGCCGGCCTCGCGAATGACGACGTCCAGCTCCACCCAATTGTCCAGCTCTTCCTGGGTGAGGTCCTTGAAATTCTTCACCGCGTCCAAGGGGCACCGCCATTTATTGCCTGAGCTATCCTCCGCCTTCACAAACCGTTCCCCCGTGCCCCTGATTCAGACCTGGGAGCCTCCTTGGCCACCAAATTCCCCTTGGGGTTTGTCAGCCATCTTGCACCATCCTCCTTGAGAACTATTATTATTTAATAATACTTATTTTATAATTGGCAAGGTTTGGGTGCAGAAAAATTTGTTAAAATTTGGTTAATTTCGGGTGCAGGGAATTTAGCTCGACAATGGCCTAATTTCCAGAGAGGATTATCTGCATGGAGTTTTTGATCAGCGCCGCCGGGGTGGTAGAAAAGCCGTCCCTCATGGAAATTTGGTACCGCCTCCCCAAGTTCATCCTTGGGTTCATCGTCGCCAGTGTCTTCAGGATACCCTTCTGCGGCTTTGCGGGTGGCCCGTCACCGCGGTGATGAAACTCTTGCGCCGGGAGACCCCCAGAGCTCCTGGCTCCGCTACGCTCCGCCAGGATCTCTGGGCTGACTTGGCCCCAACTCTAACTTAAGTTCTGGTATAATCCATGGGGGCAGGCCAACTGGCGGGACGCTCTCCGGCGAACCCGGCATCGGTACGGCCCAAGCCCGCTTCCTGGAAAAAGAATTCGGCAAGGGCCCCATGCTTTATTCCAAACGCCTCAAGGCCGCGGTGGACCCCAACCATATTCTCAATCCCGGGAAAATCATCGGAGAGTGAAGATGTCGAGCCTCAAGGCGCTGGCCAGGCTGGTGAAGGAGATAGACGATCGGATCGTGGTCTGCATGCGCTGCGGTATGTGCCAGTCGGTATGCCCCCTGTTCGCCGAAACGGGCCGGGAGGCCGACGTGGCCCGGGGGAAGCTCGCCCTTCTGGACGGTCTGGCCCAGGAGCTTTTCGCCAATCCCCAGGGAGTCCGGGACCGTTTGACCCGGTGTCTGCTCTGCGGTTCCTGTGCGGCCAATTGTCCCAGCGGGGTGAAGGTGTTGGATATCTTCATCAAGGCCCGGGCCATCCTGGCCGGCTATCTGGGCCTTTCTCCATGGAAAAAGGCCGTTTTCCGCCGACTGTTGAGCAAACCCGACTTTTTCAATAGGATCCTGGCCTGGGGCGCCAGGTTTCAGGGCATCTTCATCAAGCCGGTGGACGACCTGCTCGGGTCCTCCTGCTCCCGCTTTCTTTCGCCCCTCTTGAGGGGGCGGCATGTCAAGCCCTTGGCCCCGGCGCCCCTGCATCGCCAGGTGCCGACCCTCAACACCGCGCCTGGCGTTGCCGGCCAAAAGGTCGCCTTTTTTGTGGGTTGCCTCATCGACAAGATTTTCCCCCAGGTGGGGGGGGCCGTCCTCAAGATTCTCGACCACCACGGGGTGGGGGTGTATCTGCCCCCGGACCAGGGCTGCTGCGGCATCCCGGCCCTCTCCAGCGGCGACCCTGAGGCCTTCGAGCAGCTGGTGCGCCATAACCTGGAGCTTTTCGGCTCCGAGCCCTTCGACCAGCTTATCACTGCCTGCGCCACCTGCGCCGCCACCATCAAAAAGATGTGGCCCCTGATGGGGCAGGAATTTCCAGAAGCCGACCAGGCGCGGATCGCCGACCTGGCAGGCAGGGTCATGGACATCAGCCAGTTTCTGGCGGACCGGGTGGGCCTGGAGGCGGGAGGCCTGGAAGGGGAGGCGGGGCGAGTTTCCCTAACCTATCACGACCCCTGCCACCTGAAGAAATCCATGGGGGTGGCGGCCCAGCCCCGGGCCCTGCTCCGGGCCAACCCCCGCTACGACTTAATAGAGATGGCCGAGGCGGATTGGTGCTGTGGCTGCGGGGGCAGTTTCAACCTGCAGCATTATGAGATTTCGAAAGCCATCGGGCAGCGCAAGCGGGAGAACATCGTGAGGTCAGGAGCTACGGTGGTGGCCACCGGCTGCCCGGCCTGCATGCTCCAGCTCACGGATATGCTCTCCCAGGCCGGCAACCGGGTTAAGGTGAAACACGCCGCCGAAATCTATGCCGAGACCCTCCAGGCGCGGAGAGAGTGAGGCCATATCCGAAGCAAAGAGATGAATCGGCGAGCCGCCTGCAGGGAGACCGCCCGGCCGCCGGTCTGTTCCTGGTCGTGAGAATGGGACGCCTCGCATATTCTTTCCCAAGAGGTTATCGACCGTCACCGCCGCCAGGCCAGGAAACGGGTAAACAGCCGTTTGACCCCCGGAGTCAGTTTGGTCCGGTTGTACAGGTCGCCGGTCTGGCGGATGGCTGCCGCCTGGGTGGGATAAGGATGGATGACCCCGGCCAGGGTTCCCAGGCCGATATTGCCCACCATGGCCGCAGTGATCTCGCTGATCATCTCCCCGGCATGGCGGGCGACGATGGTGGCTCCCAGGATCTTATCGGTGCCCTTCTTGACGTGAATCTTCACGAACCCCTCTTCTTCCCCGTCCACGACGGCCCGGTCCACCTCGCTTAAAGGTTTGACAAAGGTCGTGATCTGGATGCCCTTCTTTTCCGCCTCTGCTTCGTTCAACCCCACGTGGGCTACCTCTGGATCGGTATAGGTGCACCAGGGAATGGTCAGGGCGCTCAGCTTCTTGCGGCCGAAGAACAGGGCGTTCTGGATGACGATACGCGCCGCGAAGTCGGCCAGATGGGTGAACTGGTAGGGCAGGCAGATATCGCCCGCGGCGTAGACATTGGGGTTGGTGGTTTGCAGCTTGTCATTGATCAGCACGCCCCTGCCTTTGCCGGCTTCATACTTCACCCCGGCGGCTTCCAGGTTGAGGCCTTCCACGTTGGGGGCCCGGCCGGCGCCGATGAGGATTTCGTCAACCTCGATTTCGCCCTTATGGTCATTGCTTTCATACCGAACCAGCTTGCCGGTGTCGGTCTTGATTACCTGGAGGGGCTTGGCATTTAGGACCAGGCCGATGCCTTCCTTTTGGAAGGTCTGCTGGATGAGTTCCGCCGCGTCCGCATCTTCTTTATTCATAATGCGGGGAAATTTATGGAGCAGGGTCACCTGGCAGCCCAGGCGTTGGAAGGCCTGGGCAAGTTCGCAGCCAATGGGGCCGCCGCCCACCATATCGTGGCGGCTGATCCCCGCCCGGAGGCGCCGCATCCGCTCCATAACCGCGGGAAAGTCTACTTCAGCCGGGCTGGCGACCTTTAACCCGAACCGGCCGGCATCCCGGATGTCGGCATAGACTCTGGAGGAACGGATGATGGCCTTGGACGGCACGCAGCCGTAATTGAGGCAATCCCCTCCCAAAAGATGCCGCTCCACCAGGGCCACTTTGGCCCCCAGCCCCGCGCCGGCTGCGGCCACCAGTCCGGCGGTGCCCCCGCCGAGCACCACCAGATTGTAACGGGGTTGAGGCTCGGGGTTCGCCCAGTCCGGCGGCCGCACATTGGCCACCAGGGCTTCATTGTGCCGGTCCAAGGGGCTGACTATCTTAGGATCTTTCAGCTACATAAAGCCCTCCCGTAACCAGGCCAGAAACGGTCATGGTTTTGTTAATAAATTCCTCTTCTTAATTTCTTCCGTTTTCGCCGCTGAGAGAGCAACGCTTCCAGGTCATTTAGAATTTCCGGCATCGACAAGGCCGCGGCAAACTCCCGCACCCAGCGCCGCACCCTTCTCAGGTTCAGCCTCGGGTTGGCCGCCAGAATGGCCTCGATGTCGTCCAGGTCCCGGGGGCGGTGGGCTACCGCCTTCATGACGATCAGGTCCTCGGGAAGCGGCAGGGGCACCCGGACGCCGCCCAACTCCACCCAGGTGGCCCGGGCCACGGCTTCTTTTTCAAAGGGCAGGGAGCCGAAGACGATATCAGCATCGATGCCGCTTGGTTCGTGACCCACCAGGAGGACTCGGGTCTCCTGGGCGAAGGCGAGGGTGTCGGGGCGTCGAGGGACAAACCCGCGCGGCGCTCCCGCGGCGAGAAACTCGCCCCACTGGTCCTCAGCCAACAGCACTAAAGCATCTACATCCCGGGTCATCCGGGGACGCCCCAGGATGGAGGCAGCTACCCCGCCGATCACCACTCCCGGAACCTCCCTGTCTTTAAACCAGCGCACCATGTCTTCCAAAGCTGCCAGAAGAGGCGCCAGACTTACCGTTTCAGGCATGATACGCCCTTCTCAACCTGGTCCAGCGGTCCCGGACCTGGCTTTCCTCGGCCGCCAAGACCTCAGTCCAACCGAGCTCTGCCGCCGAAGTCATCAACGCGGCCAACTGGTGGAATTTGTGGGCCACCGGAGTAGTGGC
>JBGPBR010000124.1:0-6004 GCA_041481325.1 Desulfobaccia bacterium | reverse complement strand
CCGGCTAAGGTGGCCCTCACCGCCTGTATGCGAAAACTCCTGGTGATCCTTAACGCCATGCTCAAAAATCGTACCTACTGGAACCCACAGCTGCCTCTTGCAGCTTGACAGAAAAGACATCCTGACCGGGAGAGCGTCCAAAGGTTTCTTGCTGACCGCTGAAAGCTAGTTCCAGATAAAAGCCTGGGGCTGCCGAATGAGGCGGGCGAGGACCCCCGCCCTGACATCTTTTCATAATTTCCCGGCGGAGTCATCGGCCAGGGCGCGACTGTTCCCAACTTTTTTTCCTGCAATGCGGACCGACCGCCTCGCGGTTTTTGGCCGGTTTATTGCAATTCTGGAAGGCCAGAGCGCCATATTTCCATCCCCTGCCTCCCACGCCCTTACCTCCAGGGGAGAGGGTTAGAGTGAGGGGTGAAAGGCGTTTCCCCCCCTCACCCCAGCCCTCTCCCCCCGTAAACGGAGGGAGAGGGAGAAGCACTTGGCGGCCAATCAGGTCCCAAGAAACCGGGCGGGAGCGCCAGGGCACAGACAGTCACGGTTTGGTCGTAAATCGGTAAATTCTACCGGACCGCGCTGCTTAATGCTTTTTTTTCATATTATTCTTGAAATATTAACTCATCATGCTATCCATGTTCTTGAACAATGTATTGTATTAATAACGCAATAGTAAAACGAGGTCCCGGGATCAACGCCCCGGCTGCCTGCGGAAAATAAGGAGAAATCATGAAATTTCGGGTTTTACTCCCATCCATCGCGGTTATCTTGGCTCTGGCCTTAGCGCTGCCGCCGGGGGCGGCGGCCGAGATAGTGGGCCGCATCACCCAGGTGGAGGGACGGGTCGACCTTCTCAAAGGGGGGCAACTGCCGGCCACCGCGGCCAAGGTTGATGACTCGCTGCAACCGGGGGACGTGATCCGCACCAAGTCCCTTTCCAAGGCCCAACTCACCTTCGTGGACAACAGCGTGCTCACCATTTCTCCGGAGAGCCGGCTGGCCATCGAAGAGTACATGTACGACGCGGCCCAGGGCAAGCGCAACGCGGTGCTGCAACTCTTCCAGGGGATGGCCCTGGCCGTGGTTTCGAAGATCTTCCAAAAAACGGAACCGGATTTTATCTTAAAGACCCACACCGCGGTCATGGGGATCCGGGGGACCGAGGTGGGGATCCGCCTGGCTCCCAACTCCTCCACCTTCATGAATTTTCGCGGCGCCACCCGGGTCGCCAACATCTTTCCCGAGGTTGGGGACTTAATGTTCCGGAAGGCCCAGAAGGTCGCCTTCTCCTTCGGCAAGGCCTGGGTGGATCTGTTCGACATGCAGGGGACCGTAGTGCATCGGGGCTTTCCCCCGGTCATCCCCTTTGAAGTCACCCCCGGGGACCAGAAGCTTTTCATGAGCCAGTTGCTGGCGACACTCAGCAACACCAGCGGCAAAGAACCGTCCGGGGGTACTCCGCCGGCCGGCCTGGCGGGTACCGGGGATACGGCCCCGGGCCAGAATCTGCAGACGCAGAACAACCTTTTACTGACTTTAAACCTGATCACGATTCCGCCCACGGTGCCGGCTCCGACCCCTGCCCCTCCCACGGAAACCTTTTCCATTTTCCAGACCTACTCCGGATACCGGAACCTGTTCATCGACCCCGCGGCGGCATTGCAGGCGGTGGTTGAGGGTTATGGCTGGACCGGCCGCACCGGCATCGGGGAGGCCACCGCTTATTTCGTGGCCGCGGATAACGGCACCCGCACGATCACCACCGACAACAGTTTCCTGGGGGTTCTGGGCAGTGCCACCGTCAGGGTCGCCGGCCGCATGAGCGGCGAGGTCTCCGGGGTGAAGGGCCAGGACCTGACGGGAGACATGACCTTCCGGGGCCGCCAGTCCGACGGCACCAGGTTTAGATTTTCCGGGGCCATCACCGTCCATCCCGACGGCTCCATGGGTTTTGTTTATAGCGGGCGCTGGAAAAACTCCGAGGGTCTGGTGGGCCAGGGCCAGGGCACCATGACCTTCAGCCCCGGCCAGTTCTTCAGCCAGACCGCCTCCGGCACCTTAAAAGCAGTGGTCGACGGAGATAATACCGCCTTCCTGCTGGATAAAGGCGGGCTCACCGGCCAACGCCAGGGGGCTTATCCCGGCAAATTCAAGGCCAGCATGGCCGCGATGATCAATTCCCAGATGTTGGAAGGGCTCCGGGGCTCGGAAACCGCGGAGGTCACCCTGAAGATGAAAGGGGTGGTGGTCCCAGGGTCCGCCGGCAGCCCGGCGTCCGGGGTTATGGACGTCAAAATTAAGGTGGACGACTTCGGCCTCAGCACCCCGAAGATCACCGGACCGGTGTCCATCGACCCCGCCACCGGCATCCTCATCGGCTCGGGCACCACCGTCATTGCCAGTGACAACACCACCCTGGGCACGGTGAACGCCCTGCTGATCCAGGTCCCCAAAGACTCGGGACTCAAGACCGATTCCTTCGCGGTGACGGCCGGGGACGGCAAATTCAAGCAGGTTCCCAACGAGAGCCTCACCCAGGCGACCATCAGCAGCACCCGTTCCCTTAACGGCAAGCTCATCGGCATGAATCACGGCCCCATCTCCGCCGACTTCAACCTGACCAGCACGGTTACGAACCCCGGCACCCAGTTTCCGGAGGAAACCATACGCGGCCGGGCCGCGGCCAAGATGATCGGGGTGGTGGCCGGCACCGCGGACGGAGACAAGGTGGGGATTTCGAAGACCATCCTGGACCTGAAGGGAGTGACCCAGGGCTTTGCGGGCCTGGTCACCGCGCAGCCCGGCGGCCAGATCGAGGCGATGCTCAAGGGCAACAATCCGGTCAGCCCCGGCGGCGCCCCGGCAACCCAGGTGGGGACCATAACCGTGAAGCCGGCCGTGACGTTTTAGGGTGAGGTTTTTTAAACAACCTGACGGTAACCCAACGCCACCCCAGGGTTAGGGGTCTGGGAGGCCTGCTGGGAATAATGGGTATTTGGTAGGATATTAAGGAGGTTATGATATTTTCCCCTTTCCCGGCAGTTCCGGCAAGGTTATTGCAGTATCAAGACTCGATACCAAGCTCCGGTTCCGAAAAGGTTCGAGCTTCGAGTCTTGAGAATAAAGATGAAAATGTAGGTGGGCCCGGTCCACCTTCAACCTTGCCCAAGCAAGGCTTGGAAAAATGTTAGGACCCCCGCCCCCGGGGGGCCGCGCCGGTTAAACGTTCATGCCAACTTGGGGGCACCACCGACAAAGAAAGCTTCGGGTAGGGGCGGGGTTAAAACCCGCCCTTACAAGGTCTTGCAACCTCAACCTCCCTCCGGAAAAAGGAGAGCCTGATGATCAGTCGTAGTTGCGCGTTGCTAATCGCCCTGACCCTGCTTCTGGCCGTAGTCTTGACGGTGGCGCCAGGGGCGGCGGCCGAGGTAGTGGGCCGGGTCACTCAGACGGAAGGCCGGGTTGATATTTTAAAAGCCGGCAAGTTGCCGGCCACCCCCGTCAAAGTGAACGATCCTGTGCAGGTGGGGGACGTACTCCGCACCAAGTCCCTCTCCAAGGCCCAGCTCACCTTCATGGACAACACCGTGCTCACCATCTCTCCGGAGAGCCGGCTGGCCATCGAGGAATACCTGTTCGATCCGGTCAATGGCAAGCGCAACGCGGTGCTCCAGCTTTTCCAGGGGCTCGCCCACCTGGTGGTCACCAAGCTCTTCAAGGTGCAGGAGCCCGACTTTCTCATCAAGACCCACACCGCGGTGATGGGGGTCAGGGGCACCGAACTGGGGATCCGCCTTGCGCCCAACTCCTCCACCATTCTTAACTTGCAGGGGCTCACCCAGGTGGCCAACATCTTCCCCGAAGTGGGGGAGGGGCCGTTCAAGCGGGCCCACAAGATCGCCTTCTCCTTCGGCAAGGCCTCGGTGATGTTGCATGACCGGCAAGGCACCGTGGTGGGCCGGGGATTGACCCCGGTCATCCCCTTCCAGTTCAGCGCCCAAGACTGGCAGCAGTTCATGCAGAAAATGGCCACGGGGCTCAGCAGCCGGCAGAGCGGCAAGGATTCCGGGACCGGCCAAACGGGCTCCGGCACCGCCAAAAGTGGCGGCGGCGGGGGCACCGGGAGCGCCGGCACCGGCGGCTTGACCACCCTGACTGAGGCGACCTTCGACCCGCCGCCGGCGCCGGCCAATCCCATTCCTCTGGAGGTCGCACCGCCGCCACCACCGCCGCCGCCGGTGACGCCGCCCATTGAGCCGCCGGTGACGCCGCCTTCGCCGGCCAGCTACACCTTCCAGTCCATCGCTTATGGCCTCTGCCAGACCGTAGGGGCCTCTGATGGGAAGAGTAATCAGGTCAACCCGCCCAGCTTGACCAACGGCTTGCCCACAGGCTGGGGCATCCGCACGATTAACGGGAGCGACCCCACCTACTTTACCTATACCAGCACCGGCACCAACACGTGGAGTCAAGGCAACCTTTTCCCCACCAGCTCCACCGGGACCACCCAGTCCTTGATCAGCGGCACCCTCACCGGCATCCCGGGACAGAACCTGACGGGGCCGGTCACCATTTCCAGCACCGACTCCTTCGGGAGCACCATTACCGCCACCGCCAGCGCCACCCTGGAGCCGTCCGGCCGGCTGTATTACAGTTACACCGGGGCCATGACCGGACCCTGGAGAACCGCCACGATCAGCCGGGACGTCATCTCGGTGCCCGGCACCTTCTTCACCCAGACCCTGGACGGCGCCGGGCAGCAGACGGCCACGGCGCCTTACCTCAGCCAGACCTCCACCAGCAGTTGGGCGGGCGGCTGGGGCGGAGGCAGCCGCACCGGGGTGCTTCCCGGGAATTTTGCCGCCACCCTGACCGGGACGGATACCTCCACCTGGCCTTACACTTACCTGCCCGTGAATTACAACAACTTCACCTCCACCATGGCAGGGGTGGTGAGCCCCGGGACCGGGAGCAACCTGACCGGGGCGGTGACCATCTTCCCCGCCGAACCTGACAAGTCTTTTACGAGTTCGCTTCCCCTGGCGCCGGGAAATTACCTGTTCCCCCGAACAGACCTCAATACCCCCATTGTGGGCGACTTTACCATCCAACCGAGCGGGGCCGCCTTCGGCACCGCCTACCAAACCTATTACCGGGACGGCGGGTATGAATCCGGGGTTTTCAATCTGACCCAAACGCCCCAGACCTCGCCGGTGACGCCGCCGGCCAGCGCCTCTTATGACTTCACCCAAATATACAACGGCTCCATGAACCTAAATTCCGGCCCGCCCGGGACCCCGACCAACACCTTACTGAGCCAAGGCCAGGGGTGGGGTTATCGTACCGGGGTCTACGACGGTTGGTTCGCGGCCTACAAGGAGGCCGGCTGGACGCTGACCAGCGGCTCCCTCCCCGTCAATTATGGCTCCGCCATATCCGTGACCCAGATGTCGGGACGGGTTACCGGCATCCTGGGACAGACCCTCACCGGCAACATGACCTTCATCGGCAGCCTGCTGGGCGGCACCAGCTTCAGCTACTCCGGCCCGGTGACCATTGATAACGGCGGCTATCTGAGCTTCAACTATACCGGCTCCTGGATCTCTCCCACCGGCAGCGGCACTGCCGCCGGGAAGCTGAACCAGTATTCGGGTTATTACTTCACCCAGAGCCTGGCCGGCGATTATCAACTCAATTCCACCAATTACAACCCGGGCACCGGGGGCTATGCCAACGCCACCCTCACCCTGGCCCAGGGGGCCAGCGGCCCCAGCGGCAGCCGCACCGGGGTGGACCCCGGGACCATCGGCAGTTTCAGCGGCAACTTTGACGTGTACTCGCCCAATAGCAGCCTGCCCGCTTCCAGCTCCGGGTCCGTGAGCGTTTCGGCGGCAGGAGTGGTGGGCACTTCGGAGCTGGGGGCCAAATTCGGGGCCGCCACCTATACCCTGGTTTCGCCCTTCAATATCTCCTTACCCGGCTACATCGGTATTACCCCCTCCGGCGG
>JBGPBR010000123.1:0-6004 GCA_041481325.1 Desulfobaccia bacterium | reverse complement strand
TCCAGCCCGCGGCCGGAGCCCGTTCTCCCTGGAGGGACTGGTGCTCGTAATCGATGACCAAATCCACCCCCCGGGAGTGGAAGGCCGCCACCATTTCTTCCAGGGCTCCTTCGTCCACTTCCAGGGGCTCCCGGCGGTCCACCAGCTCCACCCTTCCCAGGGGAAGGATGCGGATCCATTCCGGCGGGTTCCGGTCCTCTGCTGCCAAGGCCAAGTCAGTCGCCATGATGCTTTCCTTACCTTGCCCCATTCGGGGTTTCCGTCTCCGGAGAGGTCGACGCGGTTACCACCCCGGCCTGCTCCGCCTGCTTCCTGACTTCCTGAGCCTGGAGCTCCAATTGGGTCGTCTGCCCGGGGTCCGGGCACCACTGCCGCTGCAGCTCCCCGGCCAGGAGCAAGGTGGTGTCCGCGGCCACCACCACCCGGCGCAGGGTGTCGTTCTGCTCCCAGCTCTCCTGGAGCAGCGGCCCGTAGAAACCTTGCACCGTCTCCAGGGAGCGATGCACCCGGTCAAACACCCCCGGATGGGCGCAGCAGCCCGACAGGCAGATCAAGGCCAACAACACTCCCCACCTGAAAATCTTCATCCGCCAAACCCTCCTTGATTGCGACTTTGAGTTTTTATTTTTTGGTTTTTAGTTTTTAGTCAGTCGCTAAAGTACCCGGCGCGGTCTCCAGGGCCTCTTTTTCGGTAGCCCCAGGCTTTAGCCTGCGTCCGGATTAAGGCGGCGCCAGCGCCACCGGTTTTCCTAAGGTGCGTCTTACGCACCAAGAACGGTCAAAACTCAAAACTCAACTCTCATCCATCCCCAGCGGAATGCCGAAGCGCTCCGCCAGGTGTTCCCGGCTCAGAGGCAATCCCAGGCCCGCCAGATTGCGGTAGACCTCCGACAGGGCCTTCAGGTCCTCCCCTTCCTCGTACTTGAACCGGAACCAGGGGACCGGCTTGTCCCAGCCGAAGTTGAATCCCACCAGGGGGCGCAAAAGCTGCTCCCGGAGGGTGGCGGCCAGGGCCTGGGCGTCGGCCTGCACCAGGTCCTGGCGCACCATGGCATGCACCCGGGCCGTGGCGTAGGTGCCGGTAGCCCCGGCGGCATCCGTGGTCAGGGTCTGGCCCAGCACCGCCTTGGACATCTCCCGGTTGCAAAATTCCGCCATGGCCTGGTAGGGATTATTGTTGCCGGCCCGGCTCGCGGCCTCGATGAATTCGATTTCCGTGGCCTTGCTGATGACCCCGGCGGCATCCGACCCCAGGTTGCGGATGGCCCGCACCAGGGCCTCCCGGTCCGCGGGCGAAGCCGAGGCGTCATATTTCCCCAATCTCAGGGGCATTCCGAAGACCTCATTGAACGCGGCCCAATCCTTCAAGGCGTAATTTTTCAGGAGATACATCCAACCCACCACCCGGAGGACGCCGGCCCGGGAGGCGTGGCCGCTGCGGGCCTTGTAGCGGTGGTAAATCACCTTCCAGGGGGGCGGCTCCGCCCCTTGCCAGGGCGCCTCCGCGGTCAACAGCCTGGGGGCCAGGTCCTCGCCGAAGGTCACCTTCTTCTGGGAAATCCACCTGAGGGCCGCGACCTGAGCCGCCCCCCCGGCCACTTCCCAGAGGATTTCCCCCAGGGCGAAGCCTTTGCCGATGGCGTCCAGGAGGTCCAGCAAGGCTCCCTCCAGGTCGGGAATGGCATAGACCATCTCACCCACCGCCAACGCAATGCCCTCATCCTCCGGGGTCCTGGCATAGGGAAGGACCTCGTAGTCCTTGCCCAGCACCGCCAGCTTCCTGGTCTGGAGGATGGCCGCCAGGTGCGCGTCCTTTTCCTCCATCTCTTCGAAGAGCTCCATCTGGCGGCGGCAATCGCCCTGGTCCGCGTCCCGGAAGATTTCCGCCAGGCGCGGCGGCGTCAATCCCACGCTGGGGTAGCTGCTCCAGCGCTCCGCCAGGCTCACGGAAGCAAGTTCCCGGGTCACCGGCGCCGCCGAGCTTTTAAAGACCCTGCCGAAAAAATCCTTCAGTCCCATGGAATCTCCTAATTTTTGTTGAGAGAAGCACCGGGGACAAAAAGTCGCCCGCCTTCCCTCAGACTCCCTTCCCACCAATATCTGGGGGTTGGGGGAGAGGGTTTGGGAGAGGGGGAGGGGCCGACCGCCCCTGGCCCCCTTTCCCAATATCCCCTAAAACGTCCCCCGGCCCCGGAAGGCCCTGGTTTTCACGGCTTCATACACCGGGGGCGCCCCCGAAAATTCCTGGGCCAGGGCGATGGCCCCTTCCAGGGCGTCGGGGCCGTCGTCGTGCATGGTCCGGGACGGGAAATAGAGCAGCTGCTCGATGAGCCGCTCCTGGTCCGAGTGGCCCCGGATGAAGCGGACCTTGCCCCGCTCCAGCAAAGGCGAGAGGCTCGCCACCCGGGTCTCCTTGGCGACCCGGTGGGTCACGCCCTTGAGGGGCAAAGCCTGCCCCAGCTCCAGCCCCAGCCGCTCGAATTCCTTGAGAAGCAGGCGCTGGAACAGGTTGTCCTCCACCCCCAGGACCCGGCAGCCGTACTCCCGGTGCCGGTTGCAGATGGAGCGCAAGGTCTGGTCCAGGCTGGCCTTCTGGATGAAGGCGTCCATCACGTAGAAAACCATGTCGTGGCGGTCCCAGCCCACGGTGACGAAGGCCTTGTAATCCGAGGCGGCCCCGGTTTCCAGGGACGGGTCGAAGAATCCCGCCACCACCAGGTCCCGGTCCTTGAGGATGTCCGGATGGTAGTAGCGGACCCACTCCTCCCGGAACAGCCCCTTGTCCCTGGCCGGCTCGTTCATCTTCTCCCGGTTGAAGGCCACCGTCCCCATGAGCTGTTTCTGGAGCTTGAGCCGGCTCACCGGGTGCCGGGCCTCCCACAGGGAACGGCCGTCTTCGCTCAGGGCCCGGTAAATTTGCCGCTGAAAGTGGCAGTACGGCTCATCCTGGCTGGTGAGCATCAGGTGCAGGGCGCTCCCCCACCTCAGGATGGTGCCGATGATCATCAGGGACCCCCCGGCGTCCAGGGACGGGTAGACCGCGGATTTCACCCAGTCCAGAATATCTCCCACGATTTCGGGGTTGCGCACGTTGATGTCGTTTTCCAGGTCGTCCAGGATGATCAAATCCGGGCGCCATTGCTTGTGCTTCAACCCCCGGAGGCGCTGGCCCCGGCCCCGGGCCTTCACCCGGATGTCGTTCAGGGTGACGAAGTCGTCCACCTTGCGGTTGGCCTTCGCCAGCTCGCCGAAATCCTGCTGCAGCCGCTCGTTGTACAGCAGCTCCAGGTAAAGGTAGGAGGTGAGATCGGAGGCCAGGTCCTCGGTGTCGCTGCCGATGATGATAAAATGGCGCCGGCCGAAGCAGATCTGGTGGAGCACGTAGCCGAAGGCGCACACCGTGGTCTTGGCGAACTCCCGGGGCGCGGCCACCACCGCCGGGACCGCCGCTTCTTGAGGGGCGCCCGGGGCCGCCCCGGGGTTTGCGGCTTGCGGCCGGCGCCTGGCGGCGGCGGGGACGCGGTTGGTCCCGTCAGCCGCCCCCAGGCCATCCCCCGGAGAGGCCGGACGGCGTTCCAGCATGGCCACCAGCTCATAGTGGAAGGGCGCCGGCGCATGGGAAAAATAATGGGGGAGATAAGTGCGGCAGAAATACAAGGGGTCCGCAGCCGCCCGCTGCCGGCGCTTTTGCCGCTTTTCCTCGCAGTCTTCCCAAAAAGGCGTCACCTCCAGCGACAGCCGCAGCAAAATCTCGTCGGCCCGCTGCCGGAACTCCGTCTTGGTCATCTTTTTCTTCAGGGTCATGGCGGCTCCCCGGGGCTGTATGCTATTCATCTGAAAAACCCGGTCTCGACTCTTAGCCTTCGTCTTCCAGTTCCTTAAAAAACTCCTCCACCCGGTGCGAAATCCTCTTGAGTTCTTCCTGATCCTTCACCCAGCCCTGGAGAAACTTGGTGAACCGGTCCATCACCTCCAGGGCGGCGGCCCGGATGTCCCAGCCCTGGCTGCACAGGCGGTCCATCAAAGTGATGATCTTGGTGATCTCTTCCAGTTCCTGGGGCTTCAAATCACCCTTGGCCAACAGTTTCCCGGTCTTTTCCCGTAAGATCCCTTTCAGGGCCTCCCCCAGCCACCGGGGAGACACCGGCACCTGGCGGCGCTTGCTTTCCCACTTCCCGGTGATCTGCCAGCTTTTCAGCGTCTTAAGCGACACCGGCAGCAGATCGGAGATTGCCTCCAATTCCTTCCCAGCCAGATACAGCGACTGGGCTTCGTCGAAATGGAGTTCCCTTTTCCCTGGCCGCTCTCGTTTTCCGGTCGCCGTCATGTTGAGCCTGGGTATACGGGAAAACCCGGGGGATGCCCAGCACGCCTGGGACAGATGGCCCGCCATTCAATTCCCCGCCTGCTTGACGCCTTTTTTCCTCTCATCCCGGCCTCATCTCGACCAGGTTTTCCGGCAAGCCCTGATTTAGAAGGGGCGGGCCTCCGGGCCGGTGGGGCGGGCCGCCGCGCCCGCCATCCTCAGCCTCAATCCGCCTCGGCCAGCTTCTCGGCCACCGAGCTCTCCAGGATGCGCACCGTGCCGCTGTTCAGTTTCACGCCTTTGAGCCTGCCCTCCCAATACCACCGGTACACGGTGGACCGGGACACGGCCAGCCGGTTGGCAACTTCCCTGGGCCGCAACAACCGTTCCTGTACCATCTGCCGCACCTCCTTTTGCTGAACTGGCACACCCTCCCTTCAAGAACCGTTCTCGCCGCGGCGCCGATGTCCCAGGTTGTCACGCAACCATTGCCGCCTGTGTCTCAGTTGGGGATTGGTACCGACTCGGAAGGTATGGCCGCCGGGGGCCAAAACCCTTTGATGGCGGGGCCGGGGATGGAGTTCTGTCTTACGGGTGGGCCGCAGGCCCAGGCGCGACTGCTGTGAAAAGTTTTGGTGGCACCGGCTTCCAGCCTGTGCGGGCTCAAGCTAAACGTTCATGCCAATTTGGGGGCACCCCCGACAATGAAAGCTTTGGGTAGGGGCGGGTTTTAAACCCGCCCCTACCGAGACTTTCACGGTAAAGCCTGCGGTTAGAGCCCTGGCGCCGCCGGGGGCGGCGCCGCGGTATTTTCACGCCTTTAGGGGTGGGCCAAATGCTCCTGACGGGCTCGTTCCCGGGCTCCTGCTTCGGCAACGATAGATTGAGGTAAGGCCGGGAAATGATTCTAGGGGCTTTCCTCCATCCCTAGGGGGAACAGCCGAATCCCCCCGGGAAATCTGGGGGGAATTGCTTGGCCATATTTATATTTGTAGTATTTTCATATAGTTATATTCAAAGAAAAATGGCCCTGCCTTTGCAAATCATTAAAGGCGAGGCTGATGGCAGGCCTGAAGAAAAGAGAGGGAGGCACCCCATGGATTTCCTGCAGCGTAAACGCTATTTCCGCCCCGATGAAGTGGCCGCGCTCCTGGCCCTGTCCCGGCGCACCATCTATCGCATGATTCGTGACGGCCGCCTGCCCGGGGTCAAACTGGGCGCCGGTCCCTGGCGCATCCCCCGGGAAACCCTGGCGGACCTGCTCGGGTTGTGCGACCGGTGAGAATTACGGGACGCCATCCTTAATCCCATCGGGCTGGAGACGACCGCGCCGCTTTGGGTGAATTAAGTAGGGTGTCCCCGTAATTCCCAGATTCACCTTGCTTTTTTCCCAAAGAACTTTAAAATAAATAGGTATCTGACCGATAAATACCCTGGTCACCTTAAAGGATATCCAAGGTCCATTGAATGAATAATCGCTTGAGCCCCTTTTACAAAAATATTGCCCTGTGGTTGCTCATTACCCTGGTAATGATCTTTCTGTTCAACTACTTCAACACGGTGGAGCAATCCCGGGGTAAAGCCACCATCAATTACAGCAAGTTTGTCGACCTGGTAAAGGCTGACAAAATAGTCAAGGTGATCCTGCAAGGCGAGGAAATTTCCGGCGAAATGGCCGACGGCAAGGCCTTTAAGAGT
>JBGPBR010000122.1:0-6019 GCA_041481325.1 Desulfobaccia bacterium | reverse complement strand
CTTCCCCATTTATATCGAAAACACCGCCTTCTTTAAATCGATTAAGGCTAAAAAAGCCGAAAGCGGAGAAATTTCCTGTGCCATTCTCCGCTTTCATCTCTTGATACGTTGGTTCGCCTGGCTAAGCGTTCCCCAGCCGCTGTTCCACCACTGCCCATTTGACGTTGCTAAAGAAGCTGGTGAGGTAGTCCGCCCGTTTGAGACCGTAGTCGATCATGAAGGCGTGCTCGAAGACGTCCAGGACCAGAATGGGCTTGCAGCCCGTCAGGTGGGCCACGTCGTGCTCGTTGATCCACTGATTGATGAACAAGCCGCTTTCGAGATCCTGGTAGCAAACCACCCAGCCGATGCCCCGCATCACCGCGGCGGCCATAAAATCCTTGGCGCAGAGTTCCACGGAGCCGAACTGCTTCGCCACTCTTTGGGTCAGGTTCGGGGCTTTGGCCGGGTCCCCGTCGCCGCCCAGGTTCTCGAAGTAGAGCTCATGCAGGCGCATGCCGTTGAACTCCCAACCCAAACGCCGCTTTAATTCGGCAAATTCAGGAGTTTTGTCCTTGTCTTCCCGCAACATCTTGTCCAGCAGCTCCAGGAGCTTGTTGGTATTGGCCACATAGCCCTGGTAGAGGGTGAAATGGTTCTTGAGCAGGGTGTCGCTGAAGCCTTTCATACCCAGCAAATAGGAAAAGTCTTTGGCAGTAAAGCTCATTACGAACTCCTTCCCGGATGGATTTTTCCCCATAAGATAGCCAGGCTGGCGGAGCGATGCAAGGCGGGGGCGGAAATTTACCTGGATGGTCCTCTGGTCAGTTTGAGGGGGAAATGCCGAATAGGCTGGCGTGGCGACGCAGGAATCATGGTCCCAGTTGCCCCCGCCCGGCGACCCGGCCGGGGAGGCGCCGGTGGGACTTTCCCTGGGCCAGGCCCGGTTCGCCCCCCAGCGCCCGGAGGCGCCCTCGGCCCTCATGGCCCGGGCCGACCAGCGGTTCTAACCCCATAAAGGCCGACGCCGGAACCGCTGACCACTCCCACCCCAACTCAAGGTCTGCCCCGGGGCTAAAGGAAATCAAGCCCTGGAGCAGATAGTACCTGCGATCGCGGTAACCTCCCCCCAACCTTCCTTTTCATTGCTTCCCGGCGGTGGTTGGAGTATATTTATTTTTTATTACTGTGAGTCCAGGTCTTCGGGGTCCAGGAGGCCTTGACCGATAAGGGCCGCCTCCAGCTCCCCCAGGGCCTTCTTGAATTCGGGGTAAAGCCCCACCGATAGGGACACTCCCTTGCGGGTCGGGACCCAGTCCCCCTCCTGGTCGCCGGGCACGTGGACCCGGAGGTCGATGAGGCGGTGGCCTTTAAACTCCGACAGCGACAGAAAAACTACTTCCCGGGCGTTTTTGGTGACCTTGCTGATGACTTCGGACATGTTCCCCCCCTTGCGCCCTTCCCTTTCCGGAGGCGCGGCTGGGATTGACTTCGCTTATCTCCACCACCTTGTCAACCATTATTTCGTATGCAACTCTATAATACTTTAAGCAGACGGAAAGAGGTCTTCAAGCCCCTGGCTACCGGTCAAGTCGGCTTGTATGCCTGCGGGGTGACGGTCTACGACGACTGCCACCTGGGGCACGCCCGCTCCTGCGTGGCCTTCGAAGTCCTGGTGCGCCACCTGCGCTGGCTGGGCCTCGAGGTCACCTGGGTGCGCAATTTCACCGACATCGACGACAAGATCATCCGCCGGGCGCAAGAACTGGGCCTCACCTGGAAAGAAGTGGCGGAGCGCTACATCGCCTCCTTCCGGGAAGACATGGAGGCCCTGGGGGTGCCGCCGGCCCAGATCGAGCCCAAGGCCACGGAACATATCCCCCAGATCATCGAGATCATCCGCCGCCTGGAAGAGAAGGGCTTTGCCTACGCCCGGGGGGCGGACGTCTACTTCCGGGTGCGCCGCTTCCCGGGCTACGGCAAGCTCTCGGGCCAGAGCCCGGAGGACCTGGAGGCCGGAGCCCGGGTGGAAGTGGACCCCAACAAGGAAGACCCCCTGGATTTCGCCCTCTGGAAGAGCAGCAAACCGGGGGAACCCGCCTGGGACTCCCCCTGGGGGCCCGGCCGCCCGGGCTGGCACATCGAGTGCTCCGCCATGAGCATGCAATACCTGGGAGAGACCTTCGACCTCCACGGCGGTGGCCAGGACCTGGTTTTCCCGCACCACGAAAATGAGCTGGCCCAGTCCGAGGCGGCCACCGGCAAGCCCTTCGCCCAATTCTGGCTCCACCACGGCCTCCTCACCATCGACCGGGAGAAGATGTCCAAGTCCCTGAAGAATTTCTTCACCGTCAAGGACGTCCTGTCCCGGTTCCCCGCGGAGGTGGTACGCTTTTTCCTCACCAACTGCCACTACCGCAGCCCCCTGGACTTCTCGGACACCGCCCTGGCGGAGTCCGAAACCGCGTTGCTGCGGCTGTACTCGACGCTGCACCACCTTAAAGAGTTGCTGGGGCCGGCGCCGGACCTCGTGGCCCCCCCGCCCCCGGACTTCACTCCCGCCAACCTCACCCCGGAAGAACTGGGCCGCCTCGCTTCACTGCGGGACCGCTTCCGGGAGGCCATGGACGACGACCTCAACACCGCCCAGGCCCTGGGCTACCTCTTCGAGGCGGTGCGCTTCACCAACCGGCTGCTGGAAGCGCCCGCCACCGACCCGCCTTTCCTGGCCTTTCTGAGCCGGGTGCGACACGACCTGGTGGACCTGGGCCGGGTCCTCAACCTCCTGCAGGCCGACCCCGGGGAAATGGTCACCACCCTGCGCCAGAAGGCCGCGGACCTGAAGATCGCGCCCGCAGAAATCCAACGCCTCATCGACGAACGCACCCAGGCCCGGAAAAACAAGGACTGGGGCCGGGCCGACGCCATCCGCCAACAACTTGTCGACCTGGATATCCTGCTGGAAGACACCCCGCAAGGCACCATCTGGCGGGTTAAGGGCTGAAAACTGGAAGTTGAACAATATTTCCGTTTTGCGTGCGGGCTCCGGCGAGCCCGGCACCCAAAAGCAATGATTTTTTTGGGGGGAGGGCCAGGGGCCGACGGCCCCCGCCCCCAATGCTTTAGCGGCCAGGGTAAGGCCGCAGGCCTTACCCTGGCCTGCAAAAAGGCAAAAACCACACAATTGAGGACGGGCCGAGTCGCCACCAGCGGTGACGGCTAGTGGTTGGCAAAGTGCCCGGCAAGGCCCGGCGGAACCGAGAATCACCACCATTAATCTCACCGGAGGGTTTAAGATGGCCACATTCCTGATGTTCGGCAAGTATTCGGCGGAAGGCGTCAAGGGGATCAGTTCCCAGCGCACTAAGAAGGCGGCGGACCTGATCAAGAAACAGGGCGGCCAGGTCAAGGCCATGTACGCCATGCTGGGCATGGCCGACCTGCTCCTCATCGTGGACCTGCCGGGGGTGGAGGCGGCCATACAGGCCTCCGTGGCCCTGGGCCAGATGACCGGCATCAGCTTCTGCACTTCGCCGGCCGTGACCGTGGAAGAATTCGACAAGCTGATGGGCGGGAAGTAAAGGCAGGTTTCTTGGGGGCAGGGCCGGGCCTCCACCGGCGGGGACGCCGGTGCCCCTGGCCCCTGCCCTCCCCCCACGCCCCGCCCCCCGGGCGGGGGTCAACTTCTTCGCTTATGTATCCCGGAGAGCGGCTCTATGAGATTGAAATAAGGATTAGACTACTTGGGGGGTAAAAGGCCGATTAACCCAGATTCTAAGCATCACGGAGTCAGAATAGAGCATATCAAACAATGGAAAGATAGGTGGGATCTTATGGGCTTGTAATCAAATGTGAACTTACCGGGAAGGAGCGACCAGAATGAATAACTGTGAATCATGCCAGATAATGCACCTTCCTTGCCATCTTGCGGACAGTTTCTTTATTGGGTCAAAACCTCATGGTTGACATCTCCAGCAAAGCCCTGGTTCCCTCCCTTTCCCTGCAGGAACGCCTGGCAGGGGAGACTGCCATTCAGGTGTCCTCCTGTTTCCAGTGCAAGAAATGCTCCGGCGGCTGTCCCCTGACCTTTGCCATGGATTTGCCCCCGGACCGGGTCATCCGCTTGGCCTTGCTGGGCCAGGAGGAATTGCTCCTGGACTCCCGGACCATCTGGGTCTGCTCAGCCTGCGAAACCTGCACCACTCGCTGCCCCAATGGCATCGACATCGCCGGGGTGATGGACTGGATCAAAGAGGAAGCCCTCAGGCGAGGCCGGGTTATTTCCCAGCCGGAGGTGGCGGCCTTCCACCGCTTCTTCCTGGAAAGCATCCGGCGTACCGGGGGGCGCTTGTCCGAAGCCGCCCTGATGCGGCGGTTTACTCTCTTCAAACTACGTCGACGGCCCCAGGCGCGGGAACTTTGGAAAAACTTCAAACTGGGCTGGGAACTTTTGAAACGAGGCCGGCTGCGCCTGCTTGGGCCCTCGGCCTTGAGAGGGCGGGCGGAGATCGAAAATATTTTTCGAAAGGCGGGGGCTGCGCGGCCATGAAGGTTTCTTACTACCCGGGCTGTTCTCTCGAAGGCACCGCGGCGGATTACGCCGCCTCCATTGCCGGGGTGGTTGCCCTTCTGGGCCTGGAACTGGCAGAGCTAGAGGATTGGAACTGCTGCGGGGCCAGCGCGGCCCACAGCTTGAACCACCAGCTGGCCCTGGAACTTCCATCCCGAAACCTGGCCCTGGCCCAAGAGGCCGGCCAGGACCTGGTGGTGCCTTGCGCCCTGTGTTTTAACCGATTGAAGGCGGCGGAAAAGGCACTGGAAGGGTCCGGCGAACCCCAGCCCCCGGGCATCAAAGTCTGGGACCTGCTGGATTTCCTCACCCAGGAGGCCTGGCTCGCGGCCTTGTCCAGGAAAGTAGTGCAACCCCTGGGGGGGCTCAGGGCGGTGGGCTATTACGGCTGCCTGGCGGCCCGGCCGCCCCAGGTCACCGATAAAGATGACTGGGAAAACCCCCGGAACCTGGAGCGGCTGCTCCCGGTCTTGGGGGCTGAGCCCCTGGACTGGTCTTACAAGACCGACTGTTGCGGCGCCGGCCTGGCCGTAGCCCGGCTCGACATCATCGATACCTTGGTAAACCGCCTCTATGAGCGGGCCCTGGCCGCGGGGGCCGAGGCATTTGTGGTCTCCTGCCAGATGTGTCAGGCCAACCTGGACCTGACCCAGACGCGCATCTCAAAAAAGTTTGGCCAGGATTATTATCTTCCGGTTTTCTATTTTACCGAATTGATAGGGTTGGCCCTGGGCCACCCGGAGGTCAAGAAGTGGCTGGCGGGCCACCTGGTGGACCCGTTGCCGCTGCTGGAGCGGAAGGGATTGGTTTAAAATAAGGAGCTTGGAGTTGGGCGGGGTAATTGACTTCCCCGGCCTTCCCCTCAAAAATCGAGCAGATCATGGCTAACGATAAAATCGGCGCAATTATGGTGGTGGGAGGCGGCATTGCCGGGATGCAGGCCAGCCTAGACGCGGCCGCGGCGGGATTTAAAGTCTATCTGGTGGAGCGGGACATCTCCATCGGCGGGGTCATGGCCCAGCTGGACAAGACCTTCCCCACCAACGACTGTTCCACCTGTCTGATTTCCCCCAAGCTCATCGAGGTGGCCCAACACCCGAATATCGAAATTATCACCCTGGCCGAAATCGATAAACTGGAAGGCGAGGCGGGCCATTTCACCGTCACCCTGCAGCAGAAGCCCCGCTATATTGACCCCATCAAATGCACCGGTTGCGGGGCCTGTCTGGAGGTCTGCCCCGTCCGTTACCAGGTCCAACTTCCGGAGGTGGAAAGGGCGGCCCGGACGGCCTATGCCAAGGCCACCGATGAAGAAAAAGTGACCAGGATCATCAATCGGCACCGGGAGGAGCCCGGCAATCTTCTTCCTGTTTTATTGGACATTAACCGGGAGTTTAATTGGCTGCCCCGAAATTCCCTGGAGCATGTGTCCGACGAATTGAAGCTGCCGCTGGCCGAGATTCTGCGAGT
>JBGPBR010000121.1:0-6074 GCA_041481325.1 Desulfobaccia bacterium | reverse complement strand
CATGAGAAGGGCCCACGAGCAAGAAAACGGACAGACACAAGAAAATCAGTCGCTGCATCTGCAACCTCCCGGTTGCCAACCGGTTAACGGGTCTCGCCCGCATCCCGGAAGCTTCAAGTTAGTTTGCCAACATATGATTGCAAAAACGATACCAACTAAAATACCCTGTTGTTTGGCCATATTAGCGCCTTACCCCTAAGTCCATGGTGTACGGAAACCTGGAAAATTCCAGTTTTCCGCGCAATTTTAACGAATCGTCCAGTCGCTTCATCCAGGAATCCTGCCGATCGGAAGCTTCAAGGTTGTTGGTCCGCATCCCCAAAACCACCGCCATCCCTCACAGTTAAGCCTTATCGGCCCTTGGCCAGGTCAGCCGGGTACGGGACCTGGACTGAATTCCGGTTGTCGGGGTAATTCCAAAGAATCGCCCAGGTCCATTCATCTGGAATCTGCCGGTTGCCAATCGCTGACGGGTTTTCAACCGCACTTTAGGATTGACTGCCAACAACCAGAGTGGGGGGTAATATCTCAACCATCTGAAAATAAAAGGTTATTATCCCACCCCAGAAACTACCAATCCTCATTTTTGGAAATTCATCAAACCCCATAGGATGCAAAATCGATACCAACCGGGTCTAGGTTTTATGCCATCTTGCAGTCCCGGCCTGATTTATGATGGACCTTAGCCGGATAAAATTCCGTTTTCCCGGAAATTATCAAAATGCGATAGCCGTTTGCTTCCGCCACCCTGCCAATCTTCTTGGCTATATTACCAAGCATCAAGATTGCTTGCAGATATTTAATTCCCCTTTATCCTTTTAAATTAAACGACTTAATATTGATCTCATTAAAGTATTTAACGAAAAACTGGAAAACGGTATAGGTGCCAAGCCATCCCGCCGAGTATAGGCTTTTAAGCCGGATGGGGATGGGGGGCGCGGCCAAGTAATTACTCGGAGCAAAAAGGGAATCATCTTCACCCCCACTCCAGCCCGCCCCCCCTCATGGGGAAGGGAGAAAAAGGCAGGAACTTCTTTTTCGCTACTGATTGATAATAATGGATTGAATCCTGACAACCTTCCTAAGTTCCGCGCAATTATCACGTCGCCTTTTTTGATAATGCCAACTAAAAAGGATTTTCGCCCTCCTTAATGGAAGGCCGGCATAATCTTGTCCGGAATCCGGACAAAATTTCTGCGACCCGCGCCATCCCATGGGCCGGCGGGACCCGGCGCCGCCAGAGATTTATGAGCTTTTTAAGACAGTCGCTCCTGAGCTTTGGGCTCACCCGTAAATCATGAAAAGATGGTAGGGCGGGCGTCCCCGCGCCGCATTTGGTAGCCGCAGGCTACCCGTTCATGCCAATTTAGGGGCACCCCAATAAAAGCGTTGCGCAGGGGCGGGTTTCAAACCCGCCCCTGCATGGACTTTCACGGTAAAGCCTGGGGCTGCCAGACCGCCTTTGGACCGCAAATCGGTATGGGTCGGGGGCCGCGCCCCTATTCTTGCAAGTGAATTTTCCTTGGTTCCTAACCGCTCCTTGCGTTATATATAACCATCAAGGACCGCCAGGCGATCTAGCCGCGGCGATATTTGGAGAAATCCATGGCTTTGACCCGAGAAGAAGTACTCCATGTGGCCCATCTGGCC
The DNA here is from genome assembly GCA_041481325.1 of Desulfobaccia bacterium. GTDB lineage: Bacteria > Desulfobacterota > Desulfobaccia > Desulfobaccales > 0-14-0-80-60-11 > DASWLF01. The sequence continues at coordinate 4,424 of JBGPBR010000121.1, read as the reverse complement.
AGGTTGAGCCTGAAGCCGGAGGAAATCGAGCTCTTCACCCGCCAGCTCAACGACATCCTGGCCTACGTGGAGAAATTGCAGGAGCTGGACACCGGCGAGGTCAGGTCCATGGCGCACGTGCTCCCGGTCTTTAATGCCTTCCGAGAAGATGAAGTCGCCGCCGGGCTCCCCCGGGACCAGGCCCTAAACAACGCCCCGGCCCGGGAAGAGGGGGCCTTCCTGGTGCCCCGCATCATCTAAAGACGGTTTTTGGTTTTTGGTTTGGGGTTATCAGGTTAAAGATGAAGTCGGTTCTTAGATGATATTAATGAAGCTATAAGGACCTCATGGACGAACCGTTATCCAGCCTGAGCATCAGCCGCCTGGCGCCTCTCTTGGCCCGGGGCGAGGTCTCCCCGGTGGAGGTGACCGACGAGTTCCTGGCCCGCATCGCGGAGAAAGACGGGGCCATCAAGGCGTATATCACGGTGGACGAAGCCGGGGCCCGGGCCCAGGCGAAAGAGGCGGAGGCGCGGCTGCGCCGGGGCGAGGCCACGGCCCTCACCGGCATTCCCCTGGCCCTCAAGGACGTCATCGCCACCCAGGGGCTCAAAACCACCTGCGGATCCCGCATCCTGGAAAACTTCGTGCCGCCCTTCGACGCCACGGTCTGTCGCAAGTTGCGGGCCGCGGGCGCGGTCTTTCTGGGTAAAGTCAATATGGACGAGTTCGCCATGGGCTCGTCCACGGAAAACTCTGCTTTCGGCCCCACCCACAACCCCTGGAACCTGGACTGCATCCCCGGCGGCTCTTCCGGGGGCTCGGCCGCGGCGGTGGCCGCGGACCTGTGCAGCGCCGCCCTGGGCTCCGACACCGGCGGCTCCATCCGCCAGCCCGCCTCCCACTGCGGGGTGGTGGGCCTGAAGCCCACTTACGGCCTGGTCTCCCGGTACGGGCTGGTGGCCTACGCCTCTTCCCTGGACCAGATCGGCCCCCTGACCAAGGAGGTGCGGGACGCGGCCCTCCTGCTGGCCTGCATCTGCGGCCCTGACCCCAAGGATTCAACTTCCTTCAAGATGCCTGAGAACGGCATCGACTACTATGAGCTTTGGGGTGAGGTCCCTGGGAAAATCATGGCGCAGAGCCAGGAGTGGACCGGCAGTCTGCTGGAATCCGGCCTTTGGGGTTTCAAAGTGGGAGTCCCCAAAGAATACTTCGGCGGCGGCCTGGACCCGGAGGTGGAGGCGGCCATCCGGGGGGCCTTGAAAACCCTGGAGAGCCTGGGCGCAGAGCTCGTAGAGGTTAGCCTCCCTCACACCGAGTACGCGGTGGCCACTTATTATGTGGTGGCGGTGGCCGAGGCCTCTTCCAACCTGGCCCGTTACGACGGGGTGAAGTACGGCTTTCGGGCCGAAGGGAAGAACCTGCTGGAAATGTACGCCAACACCCGCACCCAGGGGTTCGGGGCGGAGGTGCGGCGGCGCATCATGCTGGGCACTTATGCCCTGTCCGCGGGCTACTACGACGCCTATTACAAAAAGGCCTCCCAGGTGCGGGCCCTGATTCGGCAGGATTTTTTCACGGCCTTTGAAGATCAATGCGACCTCATCGCCACGCCGGTGGCGCCCACTCCGGCCTTCCGCCTGGGTGAGAAGTTGGCCGATCCCCTGACCATGTATCTGTCGGATATCTTCACCATTGCCGCCAACCTGGCGGGGATTCCGGGGATTTCCGTGCCCTGCGGCTTTAGCTCCCAGGGCCTGCCCATCGGCTTGCAACTTTTAGGGGCTCCTTTCGGGGAATTCTCCATCCTGCAAGCCGCCTATGCGTTTGAGCAGGCCACCGATTTTCACCGCCGGAAGCCGCCCATCTGAGGAAGAAGAAACAGGCAAGGGGGCTTGACCGTTGGTGCGGCCTCCCTTACGGAAAGTTGCGCATAGAGGTTCGTTCATGATGAGAAAGCCCAGGACTGCAGTTGCGGCATTCATCTGGTTGGCCGCGTTCCTCCTGTTGGCTGCCGGTCCGGTGCGGGCCGCCGGGCCGGAAGCGGCCGGCAGCCTCAACCTGAAGGAAGCCATCGATATTGCCTTAAAGTCCCACCCCTCCGTGAAGCAGGCCCGGGAAAATGTGGCCGGAGCCCGGGACCAGATCGGGGTCTCCCGGGCCGGTTATTTCCCCAAGGTCAATTTCCTGGGCAACTACTATTACGGCAACGCCTTTGCCGCCACCGGCCGGCCCACCGGCACCGCGCCCGCCATCGGCGGGACCGGCGGCAATATTCCCACCCAGATTGTAACCCATTACTTTCTCTACCAGTTTCAGGCGAACCAGTTGCTGTACGATTTCGGCAAGACCCCCGGCACCGTGGCCCAGTCCCGGTCTTCGTTCCACCAGAGCGAGCAGGATTACTCCGGCACCCGCCAGCAGGTGGTGCTGGACGCCCGCACCGCCTATTTCGGCTTCCTGGCGGCCCGGCGGGCCCAGAAGGTGCAGGAAGAGACGGTGCGGCAGAACCAGGAGCTGGTGAAGCAGGCCCTGGGCTTTTACAAGGTGGGGCTGAAGGCCAAGATCGACGTCACCAAGGCCGAGGCCAACCTTTATCAGGCCGAGGCCAGCCTGATCCAGGCGAAAAACAACGTGGAGCTGGCCAAAGTCAACCTGATGAATGCCCTGGGGATCAAGACCTGGCCCTACACCCAGGTGGATGACGTCCTGGAGGTGACCCCGCAGCCCCGGCCCCTGGAAGAGCTGACGGCCACGGCCATGCAGCAGCGGCCGGATTTGATGAAAAACCGTTATCAACAGGAGTACAACCTGGCGGGCATCACCGTGGCCCGCGCCGGCTATTTCCCCACCCTCACCTCGGTGGCGTCTTACGGCTGGCAGGCTTTCGACGCCCCCTTCTCCACCAACCCCAGCAACTGGTATGTGGGCGCAGGGGTCACCTTCCCGCTGTTCGAGGGGCTGGCCACCACCTACTCGGTGAGCCAAAACCGGGCCCAGCTCCGCGCCACTCTGGAGGGCTATGAGGTTTTGCGCCAGAACGTCACCAAGGAAGTGAGCCAGGCCTACCTGAACGTCAAGACCGGCTGGGAGCTGATCCGGGCCACCAAGAAGGCCCTGGAGGCCTCCCGGGAAAACCTGCGTCTCGCCTGGGGCCGCTACCAGGCCGGGGTGGGCACCATCATCGAAGCCACCGACGCCCAGGTGCAGTTTTCCCAGGCGGATCTCAACTTCGTCCAGGCCCTCTACAACTACCGGGTTTACGAATCCCAGCTGGACAAGGCCTTGGGCCGGCAGTACTAAAGACGGTTTCCGGTTTCCGGTTTAAGAAATCAAAAATATTCGATGATGCAGCCGCAGGGACATTTTTCCTTTTTATTTAAGTAAGGCTCGGTGGGGTCTGGGATTTCGGTACCGCTATGGGAATCTTTTTACCGGAAACCGAAAACTGAAAACCGATAACCGTCCTTACCACAGGCCGTGGTGCTGTAAATCCCTGAAGAAATCCTGGGGGGCGGTAAAGTGCCAGGCCGTGAGCCCCTGGTCCCGGGCCGCCTCCACATAAGGCAGTTTGTCGTCCAGGTAGAGAATCTGCGGCGGGGGGCGGCCCGCCCGCCGGATGAGGGCCTGGTAGATGGCCGCTTCCGGCTTGCGGCTCCCCACCCGGTAGGACAGGATGAAGGCCTGAAAATGCTGCAATAATCGGGAGAAGCGCCGCCTGATATATTCGAAGTGCAACGGATTGGTGTTGGACAGCAAAAACAGCGGGTACCTCGGCGCCAGGCGGACCACCGCTTCTTCCATCTGCTCCATGGGATCGAAGATATCGCTCCACAAGACGCTGAACGCCGGATAAGGTAAGTCGACCCTGAAGCCGGTGGTGAGGCGCCGGTAAAATGCCAGGGAAGAAATTCGGCCGGTGTCGTAGCCGGGCTCCAGGTCCGTCTCGAAAACCCGGCTGAACACCTCCTGGGGGCTGCGGCCGGTAAGTTGCGCCAGGCCGCGACAGAAGCGCCAGTGGTCCACCTTTACCAGGACGTTCCCCAGGTCGAAGGCGATGGCGGTCACTTGCATGGGCGCTGTAGTTGGCATATAAAGATGTTAAAAATTAAGCTTTAAGAATACCATAAATTATTTAAAAAAGAGGCTTCCCATGCCAGAGAAAGGGTGGCAAAATCAACTCTATTTTGGCGATAATCTGCAAATCTTGAGAAAGCATATACCCGATGAGAGTGTAGACCTGATCTACCTTGACCCTCCTTTCAATTCCAGCGCCACCTATAATATTCTCTTTGAGGAAAAAAGCGGGGAAAAGTCCGCGGCCCAAATAACCGCCTTCGACGACACCTGGCATTGGGGCATGGAATCCGAGAAAGCTTACCACGAGGTAATAAACCGGGGTCCTGATAAGTTGGCGGCGCTGGTGGACGCTTTGCGCTCTT
>JBGPBR010000120.1:0-6109 GCA_041481325.1 Desulfobaccia bacterium | reverse complement strand
TGATGTCCGGGTTGTTCAGGGTGGCCAGGAGGGCGTCGCAGACTTCATCCAGGCTGTGGGGCGGGATGTTGGTGGCCATGCCCACCGCGATGCCCGAGGCGCCGTTGATCAGCAGGTTGGGGAGGCGGGTGGGGAGCACCAACGGCTCTTTCATGGAGCCGTCGTAGTTGGCCACGAAATCCACCGTGTCCTTGTCCAGGTCCTGGAGGAGTTCGTGGGCTAACCGGGTGAGGCGCACCTCGGTGTAACGCATGGCCGCGGGGGAGTCGCCGTCGATGGAGCCGAAGTTGCCCTGGCCGTCCACCAACGGATAGCGCATGGAGAAGTCCTGGGCCATGCGCACCGCGGCGTCGTAGACCGCGGTGTCGCCGTGGGGGTGGTACTTACCGATGACGTCACCCACGATGCGGGCGCTCTTGCGGTAGGGCCGGTTATAATCATTCCCCGCCTCGCTCATGGCGAACAGGATGCGGCGGTGTACGGGCTTGAGGCCGTCGCGCACGTCCGGGAGCGCCCGGCCGATGATGACGGACAGGGCGTACTCCAGGTACGATTTGCGGATTTCATCCTCGATGTTGATGGGTACGACGCGTGCTTCCATAGTGAATAGGCTCGGTTGTTTGGGATTGGACGTCAGAGGTGATCACCTTTGGTATTATTTTAAATTCCCAAGAATTATTCCAGATCGGCTTCTCCCAAGCCGGCCATTTTGCAGAGATGCTTTAAAAGCCCGGCTTTCAAAGGGCTGTTGCCATGAATTGGCACTGAGAGACGAACTACCGATCCCGGTTTCCCGTAGATGTGGTGGCTGCCACTAACCCTTACCAATATCCAGCCATGGCGCTCGATGATCTTGGCGAACGTCTTGCCGGAAATGGATTTCATATGGCGATTTCCAACACCCGGCCATCCAATTTTGATTCCTCAATATCCACAGAGAGACAACCCTCTACGGCTTCGTAAAGATTCTTTAGTAATTCTTCGAAAGTCTCTCCCTGGGTGGCACAGCCGGGTATGGCGGGCACTTCGGCCCAATAACCGCCTTCTTCTGCTTCATGGACGATGACTTTGATCTTCATGGTATTTCTCATTCACGGGTTGATGGTAGTCTGATAAACAAACTGGCCTTTTTCCACCTTGATGACCGTCACGCCCTTGATGGGGTTGTGGTCCGGGCCCATGGTGATGGCGCCCGTGACGCCTGGAAAATCCTTGGTGGCGGCCAGGGCCTGGGCGATCTTGGCGCCGTCCAGGGAACCGGCCTTCTCCATAGCCGCGGTGAGCAGAAAATAGCCGTCGCCGCCCAGGGCTGCAAAGCCGTCCAACTGCTTGCGAAACTGGTCTTCGTAGGCCTTAAGGAAGCGGCGGCCCAACTCCGAGGTGGCCCCCTGGCGGTGGAACAGGGCGGTGAAGTACATGCCGTTCACCGCCTCCCCGCCGATCTGGATGAGTTCAGGCACCTGGGCCCCGTCGCCGGTGAGGACCGGGGTCTTGACCCCCAGGTCCTGGAGCTGCTTGGCCAGCAGGGCGTCCTCGGTGTAGTAGTTGGGGGCGTAGATCAGGTCCGGGTTGGCCGCCTTCAGGGCCGAAATCTGGGCGGTGAAATCCTGGTCGCCCGTCTGGATGTAGGTGGTGGCCACGACCTCGCCGCCCAGGCGCTTGAATTCCCTGGTGAAGAAATTGGCCAGCCCCACGCAGTAGTCCTGGGCCTGGTCGATGAGCAGCGCCACCCGCTTGGCCTTCAGGTTGTCCCAGGCGAAGCGGGCGGCCACTTTGCCCTGGAGGTCGTCCACGTAGGCGGCCCGGAAGGCGTACTTGCGGCCCTGGGTCACCAGGGGGTTGGTGGCCGTGGGCGACAGGTTTACCACCCCGGCCCGCTCGGCGATGGGCACCCCGGCCAGGGTGTCGCTGCTGATCACTTCCCCGATGATGGCCGCCACCTTGTCCTTTTCAATAAGGCGGCTCACGGCGTTGGCCGCGTCGATTCTATCGCTCCTGGTATCCAGCAAAATGAGTTTCACGGGCCGGCCCAACACCTGGGGCTGAAGCCGGTGCGCCACCTGCACCCCTTCCCATACCATCTGGCCCATGGCCGCGGCGGACCCGGTCATGGGCAGGTACAGGCCGATCTTGACCTCGGCAGCCAAAGGTGTTACCCCCAGCAGCCATAGGCACCAGATCATCCAGATTCTTTTGATAACTTAAGCTCCTTCCAGGCTGCCGAGGGGGGAAAAGGGAAAAAGACGCAAGGGGAAATATCGCGGCTGGGGCGTCGGCGCCTCCGCCTTTTCCCCGCTTAACCTTTCCCCCCAATTTTTTTAAAGGCTTGTCCCTGCCCCTTAACATACCTATAATATCACAATAAACCACGATCCGGAAACGAAATCCGGTCCGCCAATGAGGAGCGCCATGGAACTGAAACTGGCAAAATTGCTCATTCCCGAAGGGGCCAACCTCATCCTGGGCCAAAGCCACTTCATCAAGACCGTGGAAGATTTGTATGAGATCATGGTGGGCATCGTGCCGGGGGCCAAGTTCGGCCTGGCTTTCTCCGAATCCTCCGGGGAATGTCTCATCCGGGTGGAGGGCAACGATTCCGAGCTGATGGACGCGGCGGTGGAGAACGCCCAACGCCTGGCCGCGGGCCATATCTTCAACCTCCTGATGCGAATCGCCTTTCCCATCAACGTCCTCAATGCCGTCAAGATGTGTCCCGAGGTCTGCCGCATTTTCTGCGCCACCGCCAATCCGGTGGAGGTTATCCTGGCCCAGACCGAACAGGGCCGGGGCATCCTGGGGGTGGTGGACGGCTTCTCCCCCAAGGGGGTCGAAGACGAAGCCGGCCGCACCTGGCGCCATGAGATACTGAGGAAATTCGGGTATAAGAAGTAATTTGGGGAGGGCCGGGGGAATAAAATTCCCCCGCCCTCCCCAAACCCCTCCCCACCCCCTGAAATGGACCCTGGAAGAGGGCCTGGGGTCCCGACTTTCAGGGTCAAAATAAACCCTTATGGGGGTTGGGGGAGAGGGTTTGGGAGAGGGATTGTAAGTGGCCGTCGGCCCCTGCCCCTCTCCCAATCTCCATAGGAGATATTTCTATGCAGCTGTTCTTCGAACCCCGCTCCGTGGTGCTCATCGGCACGTCCCGGCAGACGGGCCCCGGGGCCTACAACAACCTGGAAATGTTGTTGAGCTACGGCTATCAGGGCCGCATCTATCTGGTGCACCCCAAGGCGCCGGAGATTTTGGGCCACCGGCCTTATGGCGCGGTGGCCGACCTTCCCGAGGTCCCCGACCTGGCGGTCATTTCCCTGGGGCGCGAGCGGGTGGTGGCCGCGGCCAGGGAATGCGTGGCTCACGGCCTCAAGCGGCTGGTGGTCATCAGCCAGGGGTTCGCGGATGCGGATGAGCGGGGCAAGGAATTGCAGCGTAAACTGGTGGCTCTCGCCCGGGAGCACGGCGCCCGCATCGTGGGGCCCAACACCATGGGGATTCTCAACCCCTTTACCGGCTTCAGCACCGCCTTCATCGACCTCCCCCGGAACCCCGATCCCGCCCCCCTCACCATGGTGGCGCAGTCGGGGGCCTTTCAGGTGGGTCCCGCCGGCCTTATCGTAAGGATGGGGAAAGCCATTGACGTGGGCAACGCCTGCGACGTGGACGTGACCGACGTCCTGGAGTACCTGGAAAATGACCCCCAAACCCGGATTATCGTCCTGCATCTGGAAGGGATCAACCGGGGCCGGGAATTTTTAAAGACCGCCTGCCGGGTGGCCCGGCATAAGCCCATCATTGCCTTCAAGACCGGGCGCAGCACCGCCGGGGCCCGGGCGGCCATGTCCCACACCGGCTCCCTGGTGGGGGAGGACGCGGTCATCGATCTGGTCTGCAAGCGGGCGGGTATCATCCGGGCCCGGAACCTGGTGGAACTGCGGGCCGTCTGCCGGGCTTTTCTCAACTACCGGCCCATGCAGGGTCCCCGGCTGGGGGTAGTGACCTCCACCGGCGCCTTCGGCATCATCGCGGCCGACGCCTGCGACGACTACGGCCTGGAGATGGCGCAATTTCCCGACAGCCTGCGGGAACTGGAGGAGGAGCGCGTCGCCTGGCACCGGCTCAACAACCCGGTGGACCTGTGGCCCCTGGGTATGGTTACCGGCTCGTTCACCAAGGTTTTCCGGCGGGCCGCGGCCGGCCTGCTCCAATCCCGGGAAGTGGACGCCCTCCTGGGGGTGCCCCCGGCGCTCACTTCACCCCGGCATTCGGACCTGGACATCCCCGGGGCCATACGCCGAATCGCCACGGCAAACCCGGAGCACAAGCCCGTGGCCCTGATGCTGTATGGCGACGAAGCCGCGGTCCGGGCCCAATCCCGGGTCCTGGAACGGGAGCCCGACGTGGCTTGCTTTAAGAGCCTGGACGAAGCCGTCATGGGGCTGGCGGCCACCTATCGCTATCACCGGTTCCGGCAAAGCCGGACTGCGCCGGAGGTGTTCGAGCTCCCCCCCGGGGACCCGGGCCGCCGGCCGTTGCCGGCCGGTGGGGTGCTGGTGGGGGCGGCGGCCCTGGAGTTGTTGAATCCTTACGGCATACCGGCGGTCCCGGGGGGGCTGGCGCCGGACCAGGAGGCCGCGGCGGCCCTGGCCGGAGAGTTGGGCTACCCGGTGGTGCTCAAGATCATCTCCCCGGAGTGGCTGCATAAATCAGACCTGGGCGGGGTGCGCCTCAATATCGCCGGCGAGGCTGAGTTGAGAAAGTCCTACCTGGAGCTGACCGCCCGGTTCCGGGAGCGGACCCCCGCCGGGGACCTCACCGGCATCCTGGTGCAGAAACAGGTCAAGGGGGTGGAGCTCCTCTTCGGGGTCAAACGCGATCCCCAGTTCGGGCCGGTCCTGGTGGCCGGCGCCGGGGGCATCTACACCGAAATCCTCAAGGACGTATCCCGGGCCCTGGTGCCGGTGAGCCCCGGGGAGGCCGGGGACATGCTGCGGGAACTGAAGCTCTACCCCGTGTTACAAGGGGTTCGGGGCCAGCCGGGGGTCAACCTGGCGGCGCTCGCCGACACCTTGCTGGCCCTGTCGCTCCTGGCCACAGATTACCCGGAAATCAAGGAACTGGACCTAAACCCGGTCATAGCCACTGCCGACGGCTGCTGGGCCGTGGATTGTAGGGTGGTTTTGTGAGTTTTCGGTTTTCAGTTTTCGGTTTTCGGTTTTGGATGGAATTATTTAGAAGAGCATCGGTGGCATAGGCATGTCTATTCAGCCGCTGACTAAGGCCTGCGGTTACAGTATTTCTCGAGGCACCTGAACAGCAGCCGTATTTTCTAGTTGATTAGAAATTAGGGCCAAGGGCTCACAATTGAATGGAAGATGAGGACGCTTTGACCGAAAACCGAAAACCGAAAACCGAAAACCGGAATTTATATTGAACGCGGCCGTCTTGGCGGCGGGGTTGGGCACCAGGCTCAGGCCGTTGACGGAGTCGGTGCCCAAGCCCCTGATACCGGTCTTGAACCGCCCCTTATTGGGACTGCTGCTGGCGCAGCTTAAGGATGCCGGCTGCACCCGGGTGGCGGTGAACACGCATCACCTGGCGGCCCGGGTGGAGGAGTTTCTGGCCGGGCCGGCGGCCCGGGGACTGGACCTGCGGGTGTGCCCCGAACCCGAGTTGTTGGGCACCGGCGGCGGGCTGAAAAACCTGGGGGCGGCCCTGGGCGACGGGCCTTTTCTGGCGGTGAACGGCGACATCCTGACGGACCTGGATCTGGCCGCGGTTTGCCGGGAGCACCGGCCGGGGGCGGTCTCCACCCTGGTGCTCCATGATTGCCCGCCCTACAACAAGGTTTGGGTGGCGGACGGGGCGGTGGCGGCCATCGGCGAGCGGCCGCCGCGGCCGGCGGGGGAGGCGGGGGCGCCCCTGGCTTATACCGGGGTGCAGGTGGTGAGCCCCAAGATGCTGGCGTATCTGCCGCCCGCCGGGCAGCCCTACGACCTGGTGGCGGCCTGGCGGCAGGCGATGGCGGCGGGAGAACGGTTGGACGCCCTGGTGGTGGCGGGCCATTTCTGGCAGGACCTGGGTAATCCTGCGGCGTATCTCGCCCTGCACC
>JBGPBR010000119.1:0-6149 GCA_041481325.1 Desulfobaccia bacterium | reverse complement strand
TTTTTATTTTTTTCTTTGAAAATTTAAAGAATTTTTTTAAATTGATGTCTGTTTTCCAAGAACCATCCCCTCTCACTGATTTCAGCATATCATAGGCGCTTGAAGGAACTGGTCCACAGTCCATTTTGGCATAGCCATCCCCTGTGATGGTCCTGCCCCATTCATGCAAATGATTTTTATCCGCGTAATATATGGTTTTAAGAAGGGCGTAGAGGTCTATCTTGCCATCCTGATTGGCAAGAAATAGAATTGCGGAAAGGGTTTTTTCTTCATTAAATTTTTTCATTTCAGCCTCCTTAAAAAGCTTTCGGGCCAAATGAAAAATACCTGAAAATCCCCTCTTTATTTCCCACTTCGTTTTTTTAGCACACAAAAGATTTTTTTGCAACCAAAATGACCCACTACCGCCGCGCCGATTCCTGTTGACAAACCGGCAATGGCGCAGTAATTTTAAAATTTAAGCTCTGGTTGGCGCCGGGTTGAGGCGCGGTGGCAACCTGAGGAAATCTTCTTAGGATCGGCTTTTGCTAAAACTGGTGGCCTTTGATTGCGACGGGGTGCTGTTTGATTCCCGGCAGGCCAACGTCGCGTTTTATAACGCCATTCTCGCTCATTTCGACCGGCCGCCCATGAGCCCCAGGTCGGTGGACTTCATTCACAGCCACACGGTGTGGGAATCCCTGGAGCACCTGTTCCAGGGCCAGGCCGACCTGACCGCGGTGGTCGGGTTCGCCCGCAGTTTCGACTACACCCCGTTCATCTCCATGATGGTGGAAGAGCCGCACCTCCGGGATTTTCTGGGGTTTTTGCGCCCCGGCTGCCACACCGCCCTGGCCACCAACCGGACCACCACCACCGGGGCGGTCCTCAGTTACCACGGGCTGGCGGACCAGTTCGACCTGGTGGTCTCGGCCCAGGACGTCCGTCACCCCAAGCCGCACCCCGAGGCTTTTCAACGCATTCTGGAGCATTTCGGCCTGAAGCCCTGGGAGGCCGTCTATATCGGCGACTCCCGGGTGGACGAAGCCTTTGCCGCCAACTCCGGGGTGCCCCTGGTGGCCTACCGCAACCCCCAACTCATCGCCGCCTATCACCTGGATTCGTTCGCGGCGGGCCCGGACCTGATCCGGGGCTTAGCTGCCGGAGGAACCTGAAAGGAGCCAGTCATGCAGAAATATCAGTGTGAGGTCTGCGGCTATATCTACGACCCGGCCGCGGGAGACCCGGACAACGGGGTGTCTCCCGGCACTGCTTTCAACCAATTGCCGGAGGAGTGGGTCTGTCCCATTTGCGGGGCGGGCCAGGACCAGTTTTCCCCGGTACCCTAAAGGAGCCCAGCCGGGGCCGTCCCCAGGAGGCCATCCCGGAACCCATGCCGTTATGAGCGCCTCGTCCTTGAAATCCAAATCATCCCAGCCCCGTTCCCGGAACAAGTCGTTTCTGCGGGAATACGGCGAAGCCCTGGTCATCGCCCTGATCCTGGCCCTGGTCATCCGGGCCTTCCTGGTGCAGGCCTTCTCCATACCCTCGGCGTCTATGCAGCCCACCCTGCTGGTGGGCGACTACCTGCTGGTGAACAAATTCAGCTACGGCATCCGCAACCCCTTCACCAACAGGGTCTGGATTCCCCTGTGGCAACCCCAACGGGGCGATATCGTGGTGTTCATTTTCCCCCAGGACCCGTCCAAGGATTACATCAAGCGGATTATCGGCCTGCCGGGGGACAAGGTGCAGGTCGTCAACAAAAAACTTTTCCTGAACGACAAACCGCTGGAAACGCCCCAGGCCGTTTACTCCGACGACCTTATCATCCCGGCCCCCCACCGGCCCACCGAATCGGCCCGGGATAATTTCGGCCCGGTCAAGGTGCCGCCCAATGCTTATTTTGTCATGGGGGACAACCGGGACCACAGCTATGACAGCCGCTTCTGGGGCTTTGTCCCCATGGACTACCTCCGGGGCCGAGCCTTCATCATCTATTTTTCCTGGGACGGAGACCACAGCGAGTCCTTCCCCATGGCCTTTCTGGGAGGCCTGAAAGGCCTGCTCTCTGACTTCTCCTGGAACACCAAAGATTTTAGGGTGCGCTGGGACCGCCTCGGCGGCTTTATTCATTAGGGTTTTTGGTGAAAGGCCGAGCGCTTACCGCATAACCATGCCCAGTTGCCGCTTTATGCCAAGTCCGTGAAACAAAAAACCAAAAACCAAAAACCAAAAACGATAGTCGGTTTATTGCTCCTGACCCTCCTGTCCCTGGAGGGCTGCGGCCCGGGCGGCCCGGGGCCGGTGGTGGTTTTCTGCTCCCCGGACTCGCCCCGGATGCGGCAGGCCGTCCAGGGCTTCACCGCCAACCTGGGAGCCGGCCCGGTGGAAGTGATCTCGGTCCCGGAATTCGGGGTCGAACTTAAGGAACGGTTGCGCCAGGTGCGCCGGCAACGCCCCCGCCTCCTGGTGGCGCTGGGCACCCCGGCCCTCATGGAGGTGGCCCAACTGGAGAAGCGCATCCCGGTGGTCTTCGCCCTGGTGGGCAACCCTTACTTCACCGATGCGGCCCCGGAGCCGCAACATCCGGAGCTCCACCAGGAAAACCTGACCGGCCTGGCCACCCCGGCCCCGGTGAGGGCGGCCTTGCAGCAGGGCGCCGCCTTGCTGGGCGGCGGGACCTGGGGCCTGCTTTATGACCCCAATGACGGGGTGGCCGCGGAGTTGGCCCGGACCTTTACCCGGGAGGCCCCTAATTACCGCATCACCCCGGTAACCGCCGAGAGCGCCGCGGCCCCCGGCGACGGCCCGGCCCTGGCGGGCCTGCTGGCCAAGGGGGCCCGGGTGATTTATCTGCCCCCCGCGGCCAGCGCCGCCCGCTACGCCCCGATGCTGCTCCAAATGGGCCGGGACCTCAAGGTCAGGGTGGTGAGCAGCTTCCCCGAAGGCGACCCTAAGGGCGCGGCCCTGCGGGTGGCCCTGGATTACCGCCAGGTGGGGGAGGAGGCCGCGGCCCTGGCCCGCCGGGTGTTGGCCGGCGAGGCCCCCCGAGACATTCCCATTACGGAGACCCAACCCCTCCGGGTGGAAGCGGACGACACCCTGCTGCGCCGCTGGAGCGGCTATCCGCCGCCGAAATGGACGCCTAAAAAATATGCACCCACAAAGGAACCGCGGACCCAGGGTGGAACATAAAAATTGCGCCTCCGGAGGCAATTTTTATCTCTGTGCTCTCCGGGTCTCTGTGGTAAAAATTCTAAGTGGGTTTTAACCTTTGCGCCTTTTCGCCTTTTCGACCGATATTTATCAGCAGCGCCGATTTGGCGCGCCAACCTTTGCAGGAGGAATTAATGACCCCGTCCCCCAAGTTCGATCCCGCGGCCTGGCAGCCGGAGATGCAGATGACCCAGTTCGTGCTGGACAACGGGCTCACCCTCCTGGTACTGCCGGACGACCGCCTGCCCATAGTATCCCTGCAGATTCACTACAAGGTGGGCTCCCGGCATGAGCTGCCCGGCATCACCGGCATCTCTCACCTCTTCGAGCATCTCATGTTCCGGGGCACCGAGAAGCTGGGGCCCGAAGAATTCTCCCGCATCCTCCAGGCCAAGGGCGGCGAGATCAACGCCTTCACCACCCGGGACCACACTTCCTACTTCGAGAACCTGCCCGCGGAGCACCTGGAGCTGGCCATCTCCCTGGAAGCCGACCGCCTGCTGCACCTGAAGCTCGACGAAGAGACCTTCGCCCCTGAACGCCAGGTGGTCATCAGCGAGCGCAAGCTCCGGAGCGTGGACAGCCCCTTCGGGCTGGTGGAAGAGCTGCTGTGCGCCACCGCTTACACCCAGCACCCCTACCAATGGCCGGTCATCGGCTGGGACCAGGACCTGCACCGCATGACCCTGGACGACTGCCGGTCCTATTACCGGGACCATTACCATCCGGGCAACATGACGGTGGTGGCGGCGGGCCGGGCGGAACCGGAGGCCGTCCGGGAGTTGGTGACGAAATATTTCGGCGCCATTCCCCAGGGGCCGGCCGGGGAACTCAAGGTGCAGGAGCCACCCCAGCGGGGCGAGCGCCGGGCGGTCCTGAAGAAGGTCTCCCAGGTGGAGGCCATGTTCGCCGGCTTCCACATCGTGGGCCTGGACCACCCCGACCTCTATCCCCTGTCCCTGCTGTCGGCCATCCTGTCCGCCGGCAAGGCCTCCAGGTTTTATCAGGATTTCGTGCACCCCGGCAAAGCGGTGGAGTTGAGCGTGGAGCTGGCCCCCCTGCCCTTCTTGTCCCAGGACCCGGACCTCTTAGTGGTGGTGGCCGTGGCCGCGCCGGGAAACCCCCTGGCCGGGCTGGAGCAGGATATCTGGGCCGCTCTGGACCGTCTCCGGCAGGAAGGGGTCTCCGACCCGGAGTTGGCCCGGTCCAAAAAGCTGGTGCGGTCCCAGGCGGTGCGGGCACTGGCCAACAATTTCTTCCGGGGCCTGCTGGCGGGACTGTTTCACCTCAAGACCGGGAACGCGGGGCGGGCCAATCAAATCCTCAGCTCCTTCGAGGCCGTCACCCGGGAAGATATCACCCGGGTGGCCAACACCTATCTCACCGCAGACAAGCGCACCGTGGTGGTGCTCCAGCCGGTGACCCCGGAGGAGAGCGCCGCCCTGGGGCCGTTGGCTTAAGGTTTTCGGTTTTCGGTTTCCGGTTTTCGGTAATAGCTAAAGAAAAACTGGAGAATATCATGCGAACAGACATAAATTTGAGCGATATTGTTCATAAATATGTCCAAGGTGATCGGAGGCAAGCCGAACTCGAATGGTTTCGGCGACAACAAAATCTTGAGTTAGCGATTAGGTTTGCAGCACTCGCTAACATCAACGGCAAGAGACATCAGCACCAGTACAGGCTTAAAGAAGTCGCCCTCAAACAAGCGCAGCAAATTCTACTAAGTGAGTCCAAAGCTATAGCGCAGTCAAAAGACTTCGATGATTTGTTTATACAAATCGAAACAGTATGCCAGGGAATTCGCGGTCTTGGTCCGCTCTATGTATATGATACAAGCCTGCGTATCGGGGCAAAATTGAATTTATTGCCTGGGAAAGTGTATCTCCATGCTGGAACTTGGGTCGGCGCGCGAAATCTCGGGCTTGACAGTAAAGCCAAAGCGCTCGAAATATCGCAAATGCCACCAGAACTAGGCAAACTGGAAGCGTACGAGATCGAGGATGTACTTTGTATCTACAAGAACGATTTAATGGGAAAAGGTTCAAAATATAAAAAGGATAGTCTGATTAAACGAAGCCGGTGTTGTTAGCAATATGCCTCCTAATTACGCTTCTACCATCAAATATTTTTTTACCGAAAACCGAAAACTGAAAACCGAAAACAGGAGTTAAGATGGCAAACTACATTCCTGAAATCCACCAGGCCACCCTGCCCAACGGCATGAACCTGCTGGGGGTGGAATACGGCCGGTCCCCCTGGGCTAGTCTCACCTTCATGGCCAAGCGGGGCTCCGAGACCGACCCGATGGGCAAACCCGGGGTGGCCGACTGGACCGCCGAGCTCCTCACCCTGGGCAGCGCCCGCCGCAGCCAGCTGCAACTGGCCCAGGATATCGAGGCCCGGGGGGCGAGCCTGTCGGGCACCGCCGGCTATGACGCCACCCTGATTTCCGTGGAGGGCCTGGCGGAGGACTTTGGGGAGCTCATGGCCACCATGGCGGAGGTCGTCCAGACCCCGGCCTTCCCGGAGCCGGAGTTCCAGCTCATCCGGGAGCGCCGCCGGGCGGAGCTGACTCACCAGTTGGAGGACCCCCGGGAGATGGCCAGCCTGCGTTACCTGCGTCTCTTTTTCGGGGAGGCGCCTTACGGCCATGCGGTGCCGGGCGACCTGAAGACCCTGGACGCCCTCAATCTCTCAGACTTGCAGGATTTCTACCGGCGGGAGATCACCCCGGCGACCTCCACCCTGGTGGTGGTGGGCATGATGGATTTTGCCACGGTGGCCCGGGAGGCGGCGCGGCTTTGGGGGGCCTGGCAGGGCGGCGGCCCGGCCAGCCCGGCCTATACCGCGGCGCCGGACCAAACCGGCGCGCCCGGCATCTATCTCCTGGACCGCCCCGACCTGACCCAGAGCGAAATCCGGGTGGGCCACCTGGGTCTGCCCCGCTC
>JBGPBR010000118.1:0-6161 GCA_041481325.1 Desulfobaccia bacterium | reverse complement strand
GCTTCATCCCGGTGCCGTCGGTGCCCCTGGAGCTCTCCCCCATCGTCCTGGTGACGCCCTTGCAACTGCTGGCCTACCACGTGGCGGACCTCCGTGGCACGGACGTGGACCAGCCCCGCAACCTGGCGAAAAGCGTCACGGTGGAGTAAGTCTCTTGGGGGGAGGGGGTAAGGGCGGGGGCCCTTACCCCCCTCCCCCGCCAAAAATCAGTTCACCCGCACCAAGGCGAAGCGCGGCCGCCGGATGGATTCGTGGTGGCAGATGGGACAGCGGGACGGGGTGGTCAGGCGGTCCCTTTTCTTGAACCCGAAGCCGCAATGCTTGCAGACCGCCGGGGTGAGCTTAAACTTGAAACCTGGACCCGGGGCCCGGGCGATGTGGGTCAGGTGCTCCAGCACCTCTTTTTCCGACAGCGACAGCCGCTGGGAAAGTTCTAGGCTGGACAGGGTCTCTTCCTGCAGCAGCTCTTTGATGGCTTGACGGGGGGTGCCCATATTTCTCCGGGTTCCGAGTCAGTTGGATGATTTTTTTTAAAAAACTGCAAACTTTTGGGTGCGGCCCGGCGAGTCGGGTGGTGCAGTTTCCGGAAAGCAAACCGGCTCACGCCGCCCCCAGGGCCGCGGTAGCCCTGCGGAAGGATAAGTATGGCAAAATTAGGCCAAAACGATGTCTGCCCCCGGTGCCGGGAGGGGAAGGTCTACCGGGAGCGCCGCCGCAGTTGGATGAGGTGGCTGCCGGCAAGCAAATATTATAAATGCCATGATTGCCGGGCCAGGTTCCTGGTGGTCCACAGTTGGACCATCAAGCTTCCCAAGGCTAAAAGCACAGAAAGTCCGCCAATTAATTGAGCGTTTCATTGTCGGCGCGACCTAAGTCCAGATCCTGAGCGTCGGGCCTGAGGGCAGGGGAGGGCAGGGGCTTTTGTCCCAGGCCCTCCCTTACCATGGCCATGACCAAGGCCGGTGGGCGGCCGCGGCCGCGGTCCTACCTGGTAATGGGGCCGCAGGCGATGCGGGCCCCGGCGTTGCCGGCCGGATCAGTCAGGTTGTCGTCCGGATTGGCGTGGATCACCAGGGAGGTCCCGCCTTCCTGAAACAGGGAATTTTTGCCCGGCTTCAGGGTGACCAGGGGGGCCAGGGTTTCATAGGCGCCCTTGCCATCCGGGCCCACCGTCAGGTTGGGCAGGTCGCCGGCGTGGGGCCCCTGGGGGTTCTGCAGGCCGTGCTGCTTCCCGAAGGGGTTGAAGTGGCCGCCGGCGCTCATGAAATCGTGGGCGGCGCAGGCGCCTTTCTCATGGATATGGATGGCGTGGACCCCGGGAGGCAGGTTTTCCACCTTCACGACCATCTTGACCCCTTTAGGGGTCTCGGTCAGGGTGGCTGTCCCCACCTTCTGTCCCTGTTCACTGACCAGCACCGCCTTGGCAGTGGGTTGGGGGCCCTCGCCGCAACCCAAGACCAACGCCAGAAAAACCACTCCCAGTGCCGTTGCCGTAAATTTACCCTGCATCTATCTTACCTCCTCAGCTAAACCTTATCCCAACCTAGGGTAGAGATGTGCTGCATAATATATGCTTGCCTGCCTGATACTGATTTGCGGTCAATCGAAGGTTCTTTGCCAACTTTTTTGCTGGCGCCGACGTCTCGCCGGAGCCGCGCCGGTTTTTTGTAAGGGCCTGCGGCTACCAAAGATGCCCCTTTTGATGCCACCCGGTATCAGAGGTTCGATAATTTGAAGGTAATAATACTTTTGGGAATAATCCACGGAAAAATGAAAATTCAAAAAAACCTCCATCCTTCAGGGGAAATCTTGGGCCAAAGAAGGGTGAGAAGAAAAAGAAGTAAGGCCACCGCGCCTGATACCGAGATGCCGGCAAGGAGGTATTTTTAGAGGCGGGGTTGGCCCGCCCCTGCTACTTAGCGCCAGGACCTCTGCGGCTCCTTTCCAATCCGGCCCGGCCCCGGGACCGGAGCCAGGGCCGCAGCATCCCGGTGAGGAAGTAAAGTATCGCCAGCACCAGAACGATGGTGGCGCCGGAGGGGAAATCCACTCCGTAGGACAGAGCCAGGCCCCCCACGGTGGAGCCCACCGCCACCCCCGCCGCCGTCCATACCATGGTCTGAAACCGGCGACTCAGGTTCTGAGCCACGGCGCCGGGGATCACCAGCAGGGCCGAAATCAGGATGATGCCCACCAGGTAGATGGAAACCACCACCACCAGGGCCATGAGCACCAGGAAGAGATAACGCAGGGGCTTCACGGCCACGCCGCTCACCCAGGCCATTTCCTCGTCGAAGCTGATGAAGACGATTTCCTTGAAAAACAGCAGCAGCAAGGCCAGCACCAGCCCGGTGACCACCGCGATTGCCGCCACCTGGCGGGTGCCGATGGCCAGGATGTTGCCGAAGAGAAAGCCGAAGACGTCCACATTGTAGACCCCGGACAGGTGCAGGAAGACCAGGCCCAGGGCCATGGACGCCGCGAAGAAGATGCCGATGGCCGTGTCTTCCTCCACCCTGGTATGGGTCCGGGCAAACTCGATGAGCACCGCCACCAGCACTGAAAAGGCGATGGCCGTAAACAGCGGGTCCACCCCCAACAGAAAGCCCAGGGCCACTCCGCCGAAGGCCGAATGGGAGATGCCCACCCCGATGAAGGCCATGCGCCGGAGCACCACGAAGCTGGAGAGCACCCCGCAGACCAGGCTCACCAGGACCCCGGCCACCAAGGCCCGCTGCAGAAACCCTAAAGAGAGCAGATCACTCATCCTGAGCTTTCACCACCCGGTGGGGAATTTCCCCGTGGAACAGGTATTCGACGCTGCACCCGAAAGTGCTCTCCAGGCCCAGGCGGCCGATGGGCGGCGCTTGGTGGACGTGGATGCGCCGGTTGATGCAGATGACGTCGTCCACGTGGCGGGCCACGCCGCCGATATCGTGGGACACCATCAGAACGGTGAGATCGAGCTTTTCTTTGAGGCGGTAGATCAGTTCGAAGACCTCGTCCTGGACGCAGACGTCCAGGGACATGGTGGGTTCGTCCAACACCAGGAGGCGGGGCTCGGCACACAGGGCCCGGGCGATGAAGACCCGCTGCTGCTCGCCCCCGGAGACCTCCCCGATGAGCCTGCCGGCCAGGTGCCCGATTCCCAGGCGCTCCAACTGGAGCATGGCGGCCTGCCGGTCTTCCCGGCCGGGCCGGCGGGCCGGCCCGATGCGGCCATAGCGGCCCATGAGCACCACGTCAAACACCGAGACGGGGAAGGCCGGGTTGCTCAGGGGGCGCTGGGGCAGGTAGCCCGCACCCTGGCCCCGGAGCCGCAGCTGCTGCGGAGGCTGCCCGAAGACCGCGACCTCGCCTTGAACCGGGGTTATCAGTCCCAGAATGACCTTCAGCAGGGTGCTCTTGCCCGCGCCGTTGGGCCCCAGGATGCCCACGTATTTCCCGGCCTCGATCTCCAGGTCGATGCGGTCGAGCACGGCCTGGCCGCCATAGGCCACGGTCACGCCGGTAAGTTTGACGGCGGTTTCGCCCATCCCGGATATCCTGTGGACATTTCCATATCAGGGCCCGTTTTCAAGCTCCTGTTACGAAAAGTCTTTATGTAGGGTGCGCACTGCGCACCGTAACTATGTGTTAAATTTTCATAGTTTCGGGTGTTACGAAGGAACGTGTATTACTGCTTGAGAAAGTTCAAAGTTCAAGGTTTAAAACGCTATCCCCAAGAACTTTTCAGGTTTATGGGTGTGGTATAGGCCCATGAGGACCTATCCTGATAATTTTGGTGGAATCGATGGCAACGGCGTCTCGCCGCTGGGCCGGGGCGGGTTCTATACCCGCGCTTACCATGACTTTCACGCTAAAGCGCCCGCCGGTAAAATCACTTCATGGCCTCTGCCATGACTTCCAGATTGTAGCGCATCATTTGCAGATAATCATCCCCGTAAGGCGGCCGGCCGCCCACCGGGTCCAGCATCAGGACCTTGACCCCGGCCTCCCGGGCCATGGCCTCGGCCACCCTGGGGCTGAGTTGGGGCTCGCTGAACACCACCCGCAGTCCTAACTTCCTGATGGTCTTGACGATCTGCTGCAGGTGGCGCGGGGTGGGCTCCCGACCCGGCGCCGCCTCCATCACCCCCACCTCCCGGAGGTTGTAGCGCCGGGCCAAATAGGTGAAGGACGGGTGAAAGGAGATAAAATCCCTGATTCGCCAGGCGGCGGTGCGCTCCCGAATGTCCCGGTCCAGGCTGTCCAGGGCCGCAAGATAATTCCCTAAGTTGGCCTCATACCGGGCCCGGTGCTGGGGGTCCGCCTGGATCAGGGCCCCGGCGATCTTGCCGCAGATTTCCTTGGCCAGCACCGGGTCCAGCCAGATATGGGGGTTGCCGGCTGCGTGGCTGTGACCCTGGTGGGCCCCATGGCCCCCGGGGTCCTGCACCGGCGCGGCGCCGGGGTGGCGCCCCACTTCTCTAATCAAGGGGATGCCGGCCGCGGCTTCCACCACGACCATTTTCCCGGGAGCCCCGGCCTGCAACAATTTGGCCGCCCAGGGCTCCAATCCGGCCCCGATATAGACCAAGACCCTGGCCCGAGTGGCCTTGACCATTACCGAGGGGGGCGGCTCAAAGACGTGGGGGCTGGCCCCCGGGGGAATGAGCACCTGGACCTCTACCAGGTCACCCCCGATTTGGCGGCAAAAGTCCCCCAGGGGTACGATGGTGGCGGCCACGGGGATTTTCGCCCCGGCCGCGGCCGGCCATGCGGTCAAGAAGGTCACCGCCAAAATCCCCAGGAGCAAGACCGGGAAGACGCGGCCGGGCCGGGGCCGGGTGCGCCGGTGAGAGGGTAGCGCTGGTATCTTTAACATATGCAACCTGGTTGTATTTCAATCAGCGGCTTGCCGCTTTCAGAGGGGAGGGTCCGCCCCAGGGTCCGGGGGAGCGAGCCACCCCGGCTGTTCTCGAAAACCATGCAAGCGGCGGTGTCCCAAGGTTTCAATGTGGTTGCGGGGGTCCGCGGGGTCGCGCCCTTAGGCTATCTCAGTCGATCTCCCGGCACTTGTGGCACAGCCCCGCCACCCGGACCTCGATGTGGTCCGCCCGGTTGCCCAGGGGCCCCCGGAGTTCCGCCCACACGATGTTAAGGGGCGCCGGCTCCAGGCACTGGATCTCCCGGCAGGTGCGGCACTGGAAGTGAGGGTGAGGCGGCCGGTGTTCGCAGGCCAGCTCGTAG
Source organism: Desulfobaccia bacterium (assembly GCA_041481325.1). Lineage (GTDB taxonomy): Bacteria > Desulfobacterota > Desulfobaccia > Desulfobaccales > 0-14-0-80-60-11 > DASWLF01. The sequence goes on along the minus strand of JBGPBR010000118.1, from coordinate 929 downwards.
TGGCAGGCCCGGCCTTCCAGATTGAGCCGGCGGATGATGCCCCGGCGGGTGAAATCCTCCAGGATGCGGTAAACCGTGACCTTGTTGACCCGGCGCCGGGCCCGGATGACCGTAAGGATCTCCTGGGCCCGCAAGGCCCGGCTGGCCTCCGCTAAGGTCTCCAGCACCGCCAGGCGCACCGGGGTAGGCCGCAACCCCTGGCGCCGCAGCCACTCCTGAAAATCACACAGATCGCTCATGCCCATCAAATACTCGAAAATCAACTGAGTTGCAAGTATAATGGAACTGCTGCCCAAGAAAAGTTGGTAATGAGGAAATATTGTTTTCTAACCGAAAACCAAAAACTGAAAACTGAAAACTCTCCATATGCGCCTTGGCATCGACACCGGCGGCACCTTCACGGATTTCGTCTTGCTGGAGGCGGGGCAAGGGCGGGTCCACAAGGTGCCCTCCACCCCGCATGACCCCCTGGAGGCCATCGCCACCGGCTTGCGGGAGCTTCTCCCCCAAGGCCTGGACGGGGTGGAGGTGGTCCATGGCACCACCGTGGGCACCAACGCCTTCCTGGAGCGGCAGGGCGCCCGGGTCGCCCTTCTCACCACCCGGGGTTTCGAGGACGTGCTCTTCATCGGCCGTCAGACGCGGCGGGAGCTCTTCAACCTGGCGGTAACCAAGGCCCCGGAACTGCTGCCCCGGGAGCGGGTCCTGGGGGTGGCCGAACGTCTGGGGGCCGACGGCCGGGTGATTCAACCTCTGACCGACAGAGAGATCTCCCGGGTGCGGGCCCTGATCGAGGAGATGGCCCCCGAGGCCCTGGCCCTGGTTTTCCTCCATTCTTACGCCAATCCGGATCACGAGGAACGCCTGGCCGCGGCCCTAACGGACCTGGGGATTCCCATGTCGGTGTCCTGCCGGGTGCTGCCGGAGTT
>JBGPBR010000117.1:0-6194 GCA_041481325.1 Desulfobaccia bacterium | reverse complement strand
TCATGCCGCCCACCAGGATGACCTCATCGATCTCCTGGGCCGACACCTTGGCGTCCCTCAGGGCCTGGAGGCAGGGGCCCTCCATCTTGTCCACCAGGTCCGCCACCAGGGACTCCAGTTTGGCCCGGGTGAGCTTGATGAGCAGGTGCTTGGGGCCGGCGGCGTCCGCGGTGATGAAGGGCAGGTTGACCTCGGTCTCCAGCGAGGTGGACAGCTCGCACTTGGCCTTTTCCGCGGCCTCTTTCAGGCGCTGCAGGGCCATCTTGTCCTTGCGCAGGTCGATGCCCTGCTCCCTGAGGAACTCGTCGGCCAGAAATTCGATGACCCGCTGGTCGAAGTCGTCGCCCCCCAGGTGGGTGTCGCCGTTGGTGGACTTCACTTCGAAGACGCCCTCGCCGATCTCCAGGATGGAGACGTCGAAGGTGCCGCCGCCCAGGTCGAAGACCGCGATGCGCTCGTCTTTTTTCTTATCCAGGCCGTAGGCCATGGAGGCCGCGGTGGGCTCGTTAATGATGCGCAGGACCTCCAGACCGGCGATCTTCCCGGCGTCCTTGGTAGCCTGGCGCTGGGCGTCGTTGAAATAGGCCGGTACGGTGATCACCGCCTCGGTGACCTTCTCCCCCAGGTACTCCTCCGCGGTCTGCTTCATCTTGGTGAGGATCATGGCGGAGATCTCCGAGGGGGAGTACCGCCGGCCCCGCAATTCGATATGGGCGTCGCCGTTGTCGGCCTTGACGATCTTGTAGGGCAGGATCTTGAGGTCCCGCTGCACTTCCGGGTCCTCGAATTTGCGGCCGATGAGGCGTTTGACGGAAAAGACGGTATTTAAATGGTTGGTAATGGCCTGACGCTTGGCGATCTGCCCTACCAACCGTTCGCCGCTCTCGGTAAAAGCGACTACCGAAGGGGTGGTGCGGCTGCCTTCCACGTTAGCGATTACCTTAGGCTCGCCCCCTTCCATAATGGCGACGCAGGAATTGGTGGTGCCTAAGTCGATACCGATTGGCTTTGCCATGTATTTATTCCTCCTGAACGGTCGTAACAGTTTGGCATGATGTTGATTTCTCGGGATTGCGGGCCACCACCACCATGGCCGGCCGGATGAGCCGGTTATGGAGGAGGTAGCCTTTCTGCATTTCTTTCAAAACCTCGCAGTCCGGGACTTCCGGGGCCTCTTCCTGCATCACCGCGTTGTGAAACGCCGGGTCAAAAGGTTGGCCCACGCTGCCCAGGGGGGTCACCCCGAACTTGGCCAGCGCCTTCAGGAAACTCTGATGCACCCTTTCCAGGCCTTCCAGCAGCGGGGCCGGAGCCTGCAGCTGGCGGCCGTGGTCCAGGGCCAGCTCCAGGTTATCCACCACGGGCAGCAGTTCTTTAATCAGGTTTTCATTGGCGAATTGCAGCAGGTCGGCCCGTTCCCGTTCTTGCCGCTTCTTTAAATTTTCCATCTCCGCGGCCAGGCGGAGCAGGCGTTCGTAATGCTCTTCGACTTCCCTGGTTTTTTCCTGCAGGGCGTTCGGCAATTCGGCCGGGTCTTCGCACCGGGCCGCGGCCGCGGCTGTCTCCACCGCTGCTTGCTTGGCTTTCTTTCCCTTATCCTCTTTGGGTGATAAGGACATAGCTCAATTTCTCCTCAGAGCTCCACCACCAGATTTCGCCAGCAGTCTCAAAGGGAGTCGGTCAACTTTGCCGCTTGCTGAGCAGGTCGGTGACCATGGAGGCGGTATACCGCACGATGGGGATCAGCCGGGCATAATCCATGCGCATGGGTCCGATGACCCCCAGGCTGCCCAGGGGGGTGCGGTGGGTGCCGTACGAGGAGGCCACCAGGCTGAACTGCATCTCCGGGAAGTGTTCCTCCGGGCTGATGATGATCTGCACTCCCTGGGCCACCATGGTCTGGTCCAGGATATGGATGAGGTGCCGTTTCTCCTCGAAGGCCTTGAAGATGATCCTGATCTTGGCCACGTCCGCGGCAAACTCCGGGTAATCTAAAATCTGGCTGGTTCCTTCGATGTAGAGCTCTTCCTCCTCTTCGTTCTGCAAGGCCTGGCGGCTGAGGCTCAAGGCCTGGGAGATCATCTTGTCCACCAGGTTTTTGTCCTCCTGCATCCGGGCCAATATCCGTTGCCGGGACTCCGCCAGGGTGAGATTCTGACAGAGCCCGTTCAAGTACTGGCTGAACCGGTCCAGCAGTTCCTGGGAATACCGGGTTTCGGTGCGCACGAACCTGGTCTGCACCTGGTTGTCCTGGGAGACCAGGACGATGAGCGCCCCGTCGCCGCTCAGGTTGATGAACTGAATGTGCTTCAGGCGCATGCCCTGGGGGCGGGGGGCCAACACCAGGGCCGGATGGCCGCTCACCGCGGACAGTACCCGGGAAGCCTGGCGGAACAACTCCTGGGGCTCGCCGGCCGGAGGCGAAAAGGCCTCCTGGATCTGTTGCCGTATGGAAGGGCCCAACTCCTGAATGGGCAGGACGTGATCCACGTAGTACCGGAAGCCCTTGGGGGTGGGGATGCGCCCCGCGGAAGTGTGGGGCTGCTGCAAATAGCCGCGCTCTTCCAAATCCAGCATGACGCTGCGGATGCTGGCCGGCGACAGACTGAGGCCCGAAATCTTGGCCACCAGGCGGGAGCCCACGGGTTCCCCGGTGATGATGTATTGCGCCACCACCGATTTCAGGACCCGGACGTCTCGTTCTCCCAACACTTCCATGGAGCCTTCCTCGCAAATTTTAAGCCTAAAAGTTAATGATGCAGACCAGATTTGTCAAGGGATATAGGGATTTTTGCCCTTCTTAGCAACACCTGCGGCCAAGTGCTAACCATCAAGGCGGCCTTGAAGCTGCCGCCTCTTGGGGCCACGCCCCTTAAATGGTTATGAGGTAAATCGAGCCCCGCTTGCAGGCCGGGTTTTTTAAGTCCCCCTTTTTTCAAAGGGGATTTAGGGGGGATTATCAAGCGCTTATCCTAGTCCCCCTGCCCCCCTTTAGCAAAGGGGCGAGAAAAATCCCCGATTTACCCGCCGGGGTAATTTAAGGGCCGCCGCCCCTAGCCCTGGCACCGGTGCCGGATGCTTTCGCCTTCCACCATGTAGACCACCTGTTCCGCGATGTTGGTGGCGTGGTCGCCCACCCGCTCCAGGTTGCGCACCACGTTGATTTGGCTTTGGGCCAGGGTGACGGCCTCATTTTCCACCATAATCTTCAGCAAATCCTGGATGATAGCCTGGTCCAAGGCATCCACTTCATCGTCAGCCTTGCACACCTGCCGGGCCAGTTGGCTGTCGCATCGGAGAAAGGCCTGCAGGCTCCGCCGCAGCATTTCCAGGACGTCCCCCGCCATCCGGGGCAGGTCCGGGTGAATCGGTTTGGCCGGCAAATCCTTCAGCGCCAGCACCTCTTCCGCGATATTGGTGGCGGAGTCCCCGATGCGCTCCAGCTCAGCGATGATGTGGTCCACCGCCATCAACTGCCGGAGGTCGACGGCCACCGGCTGGAACAGGGCAATGAGGCGCACGCATTCGACGTCGATGGCCTCCTCCAGCTCATTGACGGCCCGGTCGCCCACGATAACCCGGTGGGCCAGGTCTTCGTCCTGGGTGAGAAAGGCTTTGACGCTCCGCTCTATGGCATTTTCCGAAAGGCTCGCCAGTTCCAGCAGCTTTTCCTTCAGACCTGCCAGCTCCCGATGAAACTTATCCGGTCCCGGTTTCATGCTTCCTGTCTCTGCCGCCATATGGACACCTCGCGTGGGTTGGCGCAATATTTTTAAGTTATCATTACCAACGCGCTCCGACAATTGCGCCCGCCAAACTTTCTTGCTTTTCTTTGCGTTTTTAACACCTTCCGCCCCTCGGGGCGAAATAAATTTGTTCGGGATGGAATTTTTTACAAGAAACCCATAATTTCCTTTACTATTCCCCTTATTGTGCTATTGTGGCCCAGACGCAGTTACTGGGGAGTAATTTCTGCGCCGGACAAGCTCTGCCTGGGGGGGGATGATGACTCGCAAGTCTGCTCTGGTCCTGGCAATATTTCTCCTGTGCGGCCTCTTAAGCAGCCGCCCTGGCCTGGCCGTTACCCCGTATGATGATGTAATGGTGCAACAGGCCGTTCAGAACATCCAGCAAGAAAATTATGATGAAGCCGTGGCGCTGCTCACCGAGGCCTGGAAAAAGGGGGCCCGCACCCCGGAAAAGGCCTTCCTGCTGGGGCAGACGTATCGCCTGATGCTGAACTACCCCAAGGCCCGGGAGTTTCTGGAAGAAGCCCTGCGCCTGAAGCCTAACTTCCCCCAGGCCCAGCTCATGCTGGCCGACACCTTGCTGGCCCTGGACAAGTCCCAGGAAGCCGTGCCGATTTTGCAAAAGCTGGAGGCTACTGGCTATGAGCCCGGCCAGATGGCCTTTCTCTTGGGCATGGCCTTGGTGAAGGCAGGAAAATACAGCGAGGCCCTGGATTATTTCCGCAAAGCCCAGCAGGATCCCAAGGTCGCCCAGGAGGCCGCGTTTCAGGCCAGCCTGGCCTTGGCCGCCCTGAACCGCTTGAAAGAAGCCCGCTCCACCATGGAAAAGGCCATCGTCCTGAACCCTGAAACCCCCACCGCGGATTTTGCCAAGCGCTATATGGGGCTCCTGGAGAAGCGCCTGGATGAGATCCGTCCCTTCCGCTTCGGGGCCTCCGTGGGCGTTGATTACGACACCAACGTCACCCTGCAACCGGGGGGGGGAGGCGCGACCCAGGTGGCGGGACAAGGTGACCTGGTCTACACCCAAACCGCCACCGCGGAGTACAATCTCTTCGCGGGCAAGCCCTTTAATCTGCTGGCCCAGTATTCCTACTACGAGAACTTTCACCGGCGCATCCCCACTTACGATATGCTGAGCCATTTCTGCGCCCTCATCCCCACCTACAACTTCAAATCGGCCCGTTTCTGGCTGCCATTGAGCTACAATTACGCCGACGTGCAGTCCGACAAGTACTACGTCGGCTACCTGGCGACCCCCACCTTGCTCTACCTGCTCAACCCCACCATTGGGCTGGAGGTCGGGGCCCGTTATAATCGCAAATATTACTGGATGACCCACCAGTCTTTGTCGCAGGATGACCGCAGCGGCAAAAACTTCGGGGGCAGCCTGGGGGCCTATTATTTTTTCAAGCAACAAAAGGGCTTTTTCCAGTTGCGCTTCAGCTACGAACACGACAGTACCACGGGGACCAACTGGGACTGCAACACCTTCCGGATGCTGCTGGCGGTCCTGTATCCGGTCACCGACAAGTTGAGATTCAACGCCTTCCTGGATATGTACCTGCAGCCCTTCGAGCAAACTTTTTATAACGGCGCCACCGTGGGCAACATTGCCGGCAACCCCCTCATCCCCAACCCGAAGAGGGACGACCAGGTCCTGATCACCGGAGTCCAGGTCAGCTATGAAATTATCAAGAGAGTGGAATTCAACGTCCATTATTTCTTCACCCGGGATAAGTCCAACATCTCGCTCTACAATTACTCCCGGAACATCTTCGGCTGCCAGTTGGGTTTCCGTTATTAGCAGCTGTTCGCCAAACCGCAGCCCTTAGGGCAGGCAGCTACGATCCAATGGGGGTGCACTCCAGCCACCCCCTAAAGGCGGGGTTTCCCCGCGCTTTAGGTTCCTTGGCTGAAAACTGACCGCTGCAAGCTATTGTCAGCTAACGGCCCGCGACCGCCAAGCTGGCCGGTTGCAGGAACCTCGGCCTGACCTCCTGGCCGCCGCGATCAGGGGCGGGACCGGCGCCGGTTGAGGGTGCCTGTCCGATATTTGGACAAATGTTCAGTTTTGTTAACATGACCCTGCCACTTAGTCTTGCCGGGGCGGTGGGAGGGGGGTTAAAACCCGCCCCTGCCCCCAGTAAATGAAGGGTGGGCACGGCCCACCACTTCCTTTTCGGTTTCACCCCCGCAGATGAAAACCTCGGCTCCGTTCTTTCCGGTTATTTCACCCTAATTCAAAAATGGCCCAGGAAATGGCGGACCGCCGCCCGCGCCGGTTTCTGAACAAACCATGGTGGGCCATGCCCACCCTTGTATCTTAGTTTAAGATACGCTTTATTGAAGTCCTGGTCATGGTCGAAGTTGGCAAAGGATTATTGTGATTTGGACCACCCCTGGGGCAGGCCCCCGGGGGCCTGCCCCAGGGGTGGTCGTGGT
>JBGPBR010000116.1:0-6196 GCA_041481325.1 Desulfobaccia bacterium | reverse complement strand
CCGGGAGGAACCTGACGTACTGGTGCAGGACCCGGTTTGCCGGACTTTTATCCCCCGGAAAGAGGCCCTGAAGGCTGAGAAAGACGGCAAGGTCTATTTTTTTTGCTCTGAAGGCTGTTTGAAGCGCTTCCAACGTGGTGGCAGCAGTTGACTTATGATATATTGAGAGGGTTGTTATGAAATTTTTTATCGACACCGCCAATCTGGATGAGATTCGGGAGGCGTACAATTTGGGCCTGGTGGACGGCGTCACCACCAACCCCAGCCTGTGCGCCAAGATCGGGATCAAGACCGACAAACAGTTTGAAGACCTGATCCTGGAGATTTGTGAGCTGGTGCAGGGCCCCGTCAGCGCCGAGGTGACGGCCACGGATGAAGCGGGCATGGTGGCCCAGGCGCGCCATCTGGCCAAGATCCACGAATGGGTGGCGGTGAAGATCCCCATGACCGCGGACGGCCTCAAGGCGACCCGCATCCTGGCGGAAGAGGACATCCGGGTCAACGTCACCCTGATTTTTCAGCCCCTCCAGGCCCTCCTGGCCGCCAAGGCCGGGGCCGCGTACGTCAGCCCCTTCATCGGCCGCCTGGACGACATCAGTCACCGGGGCATGGAGATCGTGGAGCAGATCGTCACCATTTACGAAAACTACGGGTTCGACACCGAAATCATCGTGGCCTCGGTGCGCCATCCCCTGCACGTGCTGGAAGGGGCCCTGGCCGGGGCGGATATCGCCACCGTCCCTTACGGGGTGATGATGCAGCTCATGAAGCATCCCCTCACGGACGCGGGCCTGAAAAAGTTTCTGGAGGACTGGGAGCGCGCCCGTAAATCCTGAGATGGAACAAGCCGAAAACCACGTCTGGAGCACCCCCAATCTACTGACCGGGGCCCGCATCGCCGCGGTGCCGGTATTGATGTTGCTCCTCCTTTCCCCGGGGCCGGGGCCCAGTTTTCTGGGTGCGGTCCTGTTCCTGCTGGCCGGGGCCACCGACTTCCTGGACGGGTTTCTGGCCCGCCGCCACCGCCAGGTGACCCGGTTCGGCAAGTTCATGGACCCCCTGGCCGACAAATTGCTGGTATCCGCGGCCCTCATCATGCTCATCCCCTCAGGGAGGGTGCCGGCGTGGGTGGCCTATCTCATCGTGGGAAGGGAACTGGCGGTGACGGGTTTGCGGGGCCTGGCCGCCATCGAGGGCATCATCCTGGCCCCGGATCGCTGGGGCAAGACCAAGACCCTGCTGCAGATGACGGCCCTCACCGCCCTGATTTTGCATTACCAGTATTTCGCGGTGGATTTCCAGCGGCTGGGCATGATCCTCTTGTGGCTGGCCCTGGCCACCACCCTGGCTTCCGGGGTGGGGTATTTTCTGGCCTTTTTCCGGCAATATCCGGAATACCGGCAGACTTGACAAATCCATCAATATAAGAGAACTTTATAGAATTAGATCCGGAGGACGACATTGGCCAGACATCTATCCGCCATGAAGCGGGCAAGGCAGAATGAAAAGCGGCGGCTGCGCAACCAGGCCCGCAAGACCAGGGTGAAGAACTTGGTGCGGGACGTGCGCCAGGCCGTAGGCCAGAACAAACTGGAAGAGGCCCAGACGGCGCTGACCAAGGCCATCCCGGTGATCGCCCGGGTGGCCGGCAAGGGCACCCTCCACTGGCGCACCGCGGCCCGCAAGATCTCCCGCCTGACCAAACAAGTCAGAGCCCTGCAAGGCGCTTAAAGCATCACCCCAAGGGGCCAGGAACGCAAAGAATAAATGCCTTGGCGCCGCGCCAAGGCATTTATTTGTGATAGTGTTTTTGCGCCCTGGCGCCCTGGGGTGAAATCTCCTTTTATCCCGGCCCCATCTTTAAAAGAGCCCATTCCAGCCACAGGCGCGGGTTGCCGGTGCTGGTCTTCAGGTGCAAATCCGTCCGGTGCAGGAGCATGAGATGGGCGCGCAAGGCCGGCTCTGAAAACCGGGCCGCCTGCTGGCCCAGCCTCTTGACCACCCCCGGGGGGAGATTGAGGTTGCGGGCCGCATCCGGGGCGGCGCCCGCGGCCTCCTTGAGGCGGATCAGCAACCGGAGCTGGCGGGCCAGCATTCCCAGGATCTTGGCCGGGGCCTCTCCCAGGTCCAGCAGGTGGTCCAGGGCGGCCAGCCGTTTCCCGGCCCCGGGGTCGCCCAGGGCGTCCACCAGGGCAAAGATGCTGTAGTTGCGGCTGTGGCTGGCCAGTTGGGCCACCAGGGCCGGGGTCAGGGTCCTTTCCTTACCGGCAAACAGGACCAGCTTCTCCAATTCCTGACTCAACTCCGCCAGGTTGTCCCCCACCACTTCCACCAGCCGCTGGACCGCGGCCGGCGTCAGGCTTTTGCCCCGGGACTCGGCCTCCCGGGTGAGCCACTGATAGAGTTCCCCTTCCTTCAGGCGGTAAAACCCCAGGGCCGCTTCTTGCCGTTGCAGACGGCTCCAGACCGGGTTCCTGGCCAGGTCCTTTTGCCTCAGGCCCTCAGCCAGGAAGACGATCCAGCTCCGGGGCGCGGGGTGGTCCAGATAGTCGCCCACCGCCTTGAGGGCCGGGGCCGGGTAATGCTCCACCTGGCGCAGCACCAGGAGTTGGCCCGGCCCCCACAGGGTGGCGGTCCGGGCTTCGGCCAGGAACTGGGGGAGCTCCACCTCCTGGGCCTCCCGCACCACCCGGAGAGGCGGCTCGCCGTAGCGGTCCGCCAGCGCCGCCTCCAGGCGCTGCAAGGCCCGGTGCATGAGGAAGTCCTCTTCCCCGAAAAAGAGGTAGACCGGCCGCAAGGCCCGGCGCTCGAGGTGGCGTTCTAGGATGGGGTGAGACATTATTTATTGGTATAATTTGAAAAAGGGAGGGGGATGACTATACAGTTTGACGTAAATGTCGTTTTCCAACATATTTTGACACTGGTTTTCCACCTTGAGAAATAATTATATAAGCATGTTTGAAAGGTAAATTAAATATTTGAGGCTGATTTAATTCTAACGAACCTCCACGAGAAACTCCCCAATTATTGTTGATAATTTGAACTATAGGATCATGCAAATCAAGTAATACTATTCGCGAAATAGATAGCAATTCATTTTCTGCTATACGCGATTTAAGTTTTTTAGCTATATAATTGTTATCATCCATGCTATCAGGATTAAGCCATGAAGCGGCAACAACCAGGTCCCACCTGTTTTCCGCATCTTCTCGTAAAAAAAGAGCAAAGAGCGAAAATTCGCCACGTTCATTCGCAATATCTTGTTCGAGGGAGCTTAATTTGTCTAAAAGATTTTTGTTCATATAGCCCCCAATAATATTTTTGTTGCTTCAATCATTAACTCTGCACTTTGTTTAGTTGCACTACCGATTTCTTTATATCGTGCTTCGGGGTCCCATTTTGCCACTATTGACCATTGTGCCAAAAAATTTTTCTTAATTTTATCCTCGGCACCTGACAGCCTAAGTAAGATATCTAAACTATGAGTCTTAAAGCTTTGAAAATCCTGGAATTCATTTCGAGTTGATGGAAAACCTTTCCAGTGCAAAGTCTTACATATTTTATTCTTTAATCCAATTTCTATCGCGTACCCGCAAAGATAAATCGAGCCATCATATCTACTGCTTTGAAAAAGAGCCTGAGCGTCCTCCAATCTCGCTCTGGCAATCTTTTGTAATTCTTGTCTTGTAAGCATTGGGATCTATTAACTAATAAATAACCCAAAAAATTTATTAAATCAATCAAAGAATTTCTTTATCATAATCAATAGCAATCGGCCTCTGACCCATGGCTGCTCACTGCTCACTGCTCGCTGCTCACTGCTTACTGCTGACCCCTAAATCACCAGCAGCACCTTGTCTTTGACCCGGCGGGCCATGCTCACCGCGGCCCTTTTCAGGCCTTCGGTCTTGGTGGCCTCCCCGATGTGGTAGCTGACGTCCACCACGTAATCTTCCTGGAGCACCTGGGTGTCCTTCCACAGGACTTTGCCGCTTTCCCCCTTTTTGAGGATCAGGTCCACCCGCACCGTTATCCGCCGCACGGTGGAGCGGGTCACGTCGAAGTAAGCCACCGAGGCGTTGTCCACCGAGCGCACCTTGCCTTCCAGCACCAGGTCGGCGTTCTTATCCCCGGGGATAACCTTGACCGCCCGGGTCTGGGCAAAGGTGTTGATCAGGGCGGTGGCCAGGACGGCCTCCAGGCCGATCTCGGTGGAGCGGTTGGCGAACAGCGGAATGGCCAGGGTGGGAGCCCCCCGGGGGGTGGCGGGCTCGGCCCCCATGGGCCGGTAGCCGCACCCCATAAGGAGCACCAGTATCAACAGCAAATAAGCCCATCGGGTGCGTGGCATGGCTTTTTCCTCTAATGGCAAGTCGCTGCCCTAAACCACAATATTAACCAGCTTGCGCCGGGCCAGCACCACCCGTTTGGGGGGCCCGTCCCGGAGCCACTTCTGGACGGCCGGGTCAGCCAGGGCATGGTCTTTGATTTGTTCATCCGTGGCCGAGACGGGCACGATAATATTGCTCCTGACCTTGCCGTTGACCTGGATCACCACCGTGGTGGTGGACTCCGCCAGGGCCTCCGCCTGGGGCTCGGGCCAGCAGCAGGCCTGAAGAGAAGTGCGGTGCCCCAGGGTCTGCCAGAGCTCCTCGGCGAGGTGAGGCACCATGGGGTTGAGGAGCAGCAGGATGGCCTCCACCGCCTCCCGGAAGACCATCAGGGTCACATGGTCCCAGGGGAGATTCTCCACCGCCAGGTAAAAGGCGTTGACCAGTTCCATCACCGCGGCGATGGCGGTGTTGAAGTGAAAGGAGTCCTCGATGTCTTCGGTCACCTTCTTGATGGTGCGGTGGACCTTGCGGCGGAACTCCTTGAGGTCCAGGTTCAGTTCCTCACCCGGCCCATGGTAAGTCTCCACCTTGGGGAGGTCCGGCAGGGAGTGCACCAGGTTCCAGAGGCGGTGCAGGAAGCGGTTGGAGCCGGCCACCCCCTGGTCGCTCCACTCCAGGTCCTTCTCCGGCGGGGCCGCGAACAGGAGAAACAGCCGGGTGGTGTCGGTGCCGTACTGCTCGATCATATACTCCGGGTCCACCACGTTGCCCTTGGATTTGGCCATCTTGGCCCCGTCCTTGAGGACCATGCCCTGGGTGAGGAGCCGGGTGAAGGGCTCGCCGATTTCGACCAGCCCCAGGTCCCTGAGGACCTTGGTAAAAAAGCGGGCGTAAAGGAGGTGCAGCACCGCGTGCTCGATGCCGCCGATGTACTGGTCCACCGGGGCCCAGTAATTGACCCGGGGCTGGTCCAGGATGCCTTCCCGGTAGTCGGCGCAGGCGTAGCGCAGGAAGTACCAGGACGACTCCACGAAGGTGTCCATGGTGTCCACTTCCCGGCGGGCCGGGCCGCCGCAGGAGGGGCAGCTTGCCTCGTAGAAGGATGGCAGCCGCCCCAGGGGCGAGCCCCCCTCAAAGGTGATCTCCACGTTGAGGGGCAGGACCACGGGGAGGTCGGCCGCGGGCACCGGCGCCATCCCGCAGCGCTCGCAGTAGATGATGGGGATGGGCGCCCCCCAGTAGCGCTGGCGGGAAATGAGCCAGTCCCGGAGCCGGAAATGCACCGCGTGGCGGCCCTTGCCTTCCCGGGTCAAAAAATCGGCGATGGCGGGCCTTGCCGCGGCGCTGGCCAGGCCGGTGAACTCGCCGGAGTTTTCTAGAACCCCATCTTCTTCGTAAGCCTTTTGCATCAAAGCATCGACAAGTTTCTCTGCCGGCGGCTGGACCACCACTTTAATGTCCAGGTTATATTTCTTGGCGAACTCGAAGTCCCGCTGGTCGTGGGCCGGCACCGCCATCACCGCGCCGGTGCCGTACTCCATGAGTACGAAGTTGGCCACATAGATGGGCATCTGCCAGCCGGTGACCGGATTGACGCAGTAGCGGCCGGTGCATACCCCTTCCTTGGTGATCTCCTCCAGGGCACCCCGGCTGCGGTTTTGGGCCTGCCAGTACTCCACGAAGCGGCGCACCTCTTCTTCCTGGGGGGCTCCCCAGGCCAGGGACAACGCCTGCGGGTGCTCCGGGGCCAGGCTCATGAAGGTGGCCCCGAACAGGGTGTCGGCCCGGGTGGTGAAGACCTTGATGGGTTCGCCGCCGCCCGCCACCGGGAAGTCGATCTCGGCCCCCGGGGATTTGCCGAT
>JBGPBR010000115.1:0-6199 GCA_041481325.1 Desulfobaccia bacterium | reverse complement strand
TCTTTGGTCAAGCCCACATCGGTTCCAGCCTCCTTGCAGGGGGAACCGGACTGGGGTTTAAAATCTGCGGGTTGAGACAATAAGCCACTTGCATTGCAGAGCAGAGGGTCCTTGGCCAACGAATTTGCATCTTGCAGGAACCGGCTTTGCCAATCAGCCAAGGTGCTGCAATCAATACCCGACCGCCGCCAATTATTGGTGTAGTCATTTTTATAGAAGACATTGTGATCGCAATGTATATTATCCTGGCTGTCCATATAAATATCTTTATTGGTGTTATTTAAAAAGATATTATTAACAACCCATAGATTTGCAGTGTTACTTACATGGACTGTGAGACTGCCATGATTAACGTTGAGGGGCAGAGAACCACCAGTAATTATATTATTTGCTACTGTGGCTCCTGTTACTCCACTACACCCACCGCCAATTCTTATGCCAGCAAACAAACCATTACTTGCAACATTGGGGTCAGCCGTAGTGGTTCCATATCCCCTAATAACGTTGTACGAAATTACACTATTATGTCCACCTTCGCTTATACCAATGCCCCCTTGAATACAATCGTGCACATAGTTCCTTGTTATGGTAACCGGATTGACGGCAGCACACACCGATATTTCAAAATCGGCGGTCTTATCATCTGGACCGTTTTGATATACTTCATTATCGCTAACGGTTATATTCCCCCCTTGGTATATGCCAATTCCTCCCATATCCCCGCCATCAGTAGATAATCTGCCGTTATTATATACCTTGCAATTCGTGATGCTGCCCCCCTGGGAGTTCATGTACATTCCGGTGCTGCCACAGTCATGAACATTTAAATTATCATAGGCTATATTCGAGGTGGTGTTGTCGGACCAGATGCCAAATGCATCGGCATTTGATATTTCTAAATTCTTGACGATAATGTGATTTGAATTATTCTTGAGGTCAATTAAATTGATATCAGTGGCGCTACCGCAGTCAACCCTGCCACCAGGGCCGGAGACATCAATGCCATCAACGGTTACGTAAGACTTGCCATTGAGGTAAATGGCCCGGTTGCGGCAACCGACCTCTAAGGGGCCCGGACTGCCGGAATCATCCCGGTAGTAGAAATAGCTGCCATTCAGAGGAGCGTAGAAGTAATGGTCAGCCATAGTTGACGGATCTATCCTGGGATAGTTGATATATTGCAGGACTCTGCGGCCATCCTTCACCGTCCCCCAATAATTGCTATTGCCTTTAATACTGCCACCCCAGATTTTTTTAGCAGTCGGAGCATTGCCCTGGACCAAGTAGGCGTTATCGATCCACGCATCTCCGGTCTGAAAATTATAAAAACCAATTTCAATAGAAGAGCTGCCGTTCGCAGCAGTAGTGAACGAAATAGTTTTCTGAACCCACGTATCAATAACCTCCCCATTCCAAGTCCTGGCGGCGGTGCCGCTGTAAGATTGCCAAACTCCATTGGAGTCAAGGTACTTGTTGTTTACCACATCTTTAATGCGCAGCATCAAGGCATTGTTACCTGAGGTGCCTACTCTCCCCCAAACGTTAAAATAGTAGGTGGTGCTATTCTGGATGCCACTAACCGTATAATAAGTGCACGCGTAATCTCCGGCACCAAAGGCACCCCCAGTTCCATAAGCGGTCAATTTTGCTGACGTATTTCCTACAGGTGGTATGCTGGTATCAGCTTTAATGAAGGAGTTTCCCGGGCCATTTTGCACTGACCAATTAAAAAGGGCATCATTGCGAGTTCCGGTTGTATAAGCCTCAAACCCCCCATTAGTTAACAAACTTTGTTCCCACCAGCCATTGAAGAGGTCGGTGCGAAGAATCTTAGGATTGGAACCGGTGCCGTAGGTTGCGAAGGTAATGGGAAAACCTGCAATGCCCGAACTCGGCACGGTCAATTGTTCCCGCCAGACCCCTCCCCGTTTGAGAAGGACGAAGTCGCCCGGAGCAAAACTACCGCCGTTTACTTTGGCAAGGGTTTTCCAGGCGGTCTCCGGTGACTGCCCATCGCCGGAATCGTCGGGTCGGGAGGAATCAACATAGTAGGTGGCGGCGGGAGCGGCCGTGAGGAATAAGGTCAAAAAAAGAACGATGAATAATGGCAGGCGGAGGCTAAAAGGAATTGAAATCAGTAAAGCTTTGACCTTCTTCATGGCAACTCTCCTTTGTCTTGTCTGAGGTTGCCAGAAAAGGCCACATCACCATTGCGTGCAACGGCGAGTGTTGCAATTTTTGACCCCAGACTTCGGTAGCCCGGCGGTCTTGCGGATGGCAAGATCCGTGGCTTTGCGTCCCGCCCTTACGGACGGTTTGCCGTTTCGGTCTGTAACGTTGTGTAATTACCTTTGGAATTGCACTCCTGATTTAATTTTTCATAATCAACGTTTAAAATTAGCCATAGGAACCAAATTAACCGCGTTTGCTATGACCGTTTCACCTTGGCAACCTTGTCGGCAGGTTCACCCCGGCCCTTAAATATTAACAGATTCCCAATCGTCTCTGGCAGGTAGGCACCAGTATAGGCAGGTCTGGAAAGGAAAACATCAGGGAATCTCTGAAATATGCCTTCGAAATCCCTAGATTTGAGGTGGGCCTAACGGAAAATTGGCAGGACCTATTTATTCATTTCGCTAGAAAAATGGCTTCAGGGAAGGCGAAAGGCCAGATTTGTAATGGCGGGTTTTAAGCCCATCCTCGAATAAACACGGGTTGATTTTTAAGGGGTAACTTATATATTGGTAGCGTGGATTTTTAAGGGGCGCAGGGGTATTCGGGTGGAGGGCGTTTTATCTTAACAGGTGTGGTGTGCCCCTAAAGAGGCGAAAGGGTTCGGCCGATGGTCAGCGGCAGAGTTTTCAGTTACCGGCATCGGGACGTGGCGCAGCCTGGTTAGCGTGCCTGCCTTGGGCGCAGGAGGTCCCCGGTTCAAATCCGGGCGTCCCGACCATGCCTTGACCGGAACGATACCTTCTCAGGGGTAAGGTGCCTCTAATGCACCGATAACGGCGCCTCAGACGCGCCCGGCGGCCAGGTGCCGGCCAGGATTGCCAGGAAGAGCTACCCCAACCTCCGCCGCCATTTTCTCTCCTTCACACCCCTGGTTCTCCTTGGCGATAGGCTCTCCCCCGGGGTGGTCCAGGGAAATATCCGGTCGGGCTGGCGTCATTCCTTTTCCCCGGTTGCCGGCGGAGGATCAAAACGCAGCAGGCCCAAATTTATCCTACCCGCCATCCGGTACTATTATAATGATTAAGGCTCTGCTATGATGATGCCTAACTTGTTGAGGAAAGCGGGTTTTTGAGTTCAAGGTTTTTGGCAGCAAGGGCCGTGCCCTCAGCCTTGCGGCACCGCGAGATCCAAGACGCGGGCGCGGTCGGCCGAGGGTTGGGAGCATCACCCCAGTCAACGGGTCTTGGGAGATGCCCCCCAGTTGCCCACCTGCCTTCCGGTTTCGGACGCCCGTATGGCTAAGAAGAAGCCCTTGGCCCCGTTAGAGCCTGCGCCCGCCGGATTACCTGCCGCCAGGGCGCCGTCCTGGCGCGCCCACCTGCTGCCCCTCTTGGGGCTGGCCGTCCTGACGGCCCTGGTTTTCAGCAATACCCTGACCAACGGTTTCCATCTCGACGACCATTATATAATTGTCAATAATCCGGAGCTCACCCGGGTGCAGCCTTTCTGGCGGCACTTCCTGGACCCCACCACCAGCTCCTCCCTCAAGAGCATCCAACAGTACCGGCCGTTGCTGCCGCTGACCCTGTCCCTGAATTATGCCGTTTCCGGCCTGGCTCCGGCAAGCTTCCATCTGTTCAGCCTGGGGGTGCACCTGGCGGCCGCATTTTTCTTTTACCTGTTTTTCCTGACCTTGCTGCGGAACTGGGGCCGAGGCTCTCCGGCGGAGGCCCGGGCCGGGTGGCTGGCCTGGGGCGCTGCGGCCCTGTTCACGGTGCATCCCATTTCCGGGTTCCCGGTGAATTACCTCTGCGCCCGGGACCTGTTGATGATGCAGGCCTTTCTCGGGGCTTCCCTTTACTGCTACCTGAGGATGCGGAGCCGCGGCGAGACCCCCGGCCGCTGGGCCTTGACCCTGATCCTGTTTCTCCTGGCCCTCTTCTCCAAGACCAATGCAGTGATGGGGGTGGGGGTGATTTTTTTATTCGAAACCCTGGTGGCCGGAGAAAAGCTGCTTTCCCCAAAGCTCTGGCTGCGGGTGCTCCCTTTTGTCCTGGTGGTGGGGCTGTTCCTGGGCTGGATCCGGTTCATCCTGAGCTTCTCGGACCTGGACCAGGCCCTGGCCGACGGGAGCAGGTTCTGGTACCTGTTGACCCAGATCAAGCTTCACCTCTTTCATTATTTGCGGAATTTCATCTGGCCCTTCGAAATCAGAGGGCTGCCGTACGTCCGGCAGGTGGATTCGGTTTTCGACCCACAGGTGCTCATGGCCCTGATCTTTATCGGCGGCACCGTCCTGGCGGCCTGGCTGGCCAGGCGCCGCGCCCCCATCCTGGCGTTCGCGATTTTCGCCTACTGGGCTACCATGGTTCCCGAATCTTCCTTCCTCCCCCTGCACAAGTTGGCGGCCGATTACCGGAACTACGCCGGGCTTCCATATCTGGGCCTGCTGGTCTCGATGCTCATATTTCACTACCTGCCCCGCAGGTCAGCCGTGCTGGTTCTCGGGGTTTTGCTGCTCTACTTCGGGGCCTCCGCCTGGGCCATGAACCGGCATTACCGGAACGGCAGGAGCTTTTGGGCCCAGAGCGTGCGCTACGGCGGCGACGAGGTGGCCAACATGAACTACGGCTTGTCTTTTATCGGCCAGGACGACGCCGCCGCCCGGAAATATCTGGAAAAGGCCTTGGAGACCAATCCCTACTATTATCTGGGCAATATCAACCTGGGGCTTTTTTACATCTCCCAGGGGGAGAAGGAAAAGGGCCTGGAACTGGTGAACCGCGGGGTGTCATACAGCCCCCATATCTGCCTGGAACGGTCTTTGTTCTGGCTGGCGGTGGCCTATGAACGGGTGGAAGATTTCCCCCGGGCCCACGACGCCATAGTCCGGGCCCTGGGGTACAGTCCCCAAAATCTGGAATACTTGTACGAAGCGGCCTATATCGCCCAGGCACTGACCAGATATGATGAAGCCCTAAGATATCTGGCGGCCGTCCACCTCGAGGAGCCGAATCTCAAACTCAGCCGCTTCATTGCCGGCTGGTGCCAACAAGCGCTGGGGCGTAATGACCTGGCGGTCAAGGAGTATGAGCTGGCCATCCGCTACAGCCCGAATTATGCCCAGACCTACGCCAACCTGGGATACGCCCTGGTCTCCCTGGGACGGGTGGGGGAGGCTTGCGGCTATTTTGAAAAATTTCTGGAGTTGGAGCCGAAAAACCAGGCGGTGCAGGCGGCCCTGAAGGCTTGCCGGAAAAAAACCGGCAAGAAATGATGGCGGTCACGGGTGAACTGCCGCTGGCCCAAGAACCACCTAATCTTTAGAGCCACTTTCGTTGGCGGGAGGGGTAAGGCCTTGCACGAATATTCTCTGATGCAGAACGTCATCGCCACGATCCTGGAAGAAATGCAGAAGTCGGAGGGCTGCCCGGGCGGCCCCGCCCTCACGGTGGACCTGAAGGTGGGGGCCCTGGCGGTGCACTCCGCCGCGGCCACCCGCCAGGCCTACCTGGTCCTGGCCCAAGGGACTCCCCTGGAAAATTCCCGGCTGCACCTGACCATTTTGCCGGTGATGCTGACCTGCTCCAAGTGCGGCTATGAAGGGCCGTTGCCGGAGGAGACGGTGGACCCCCATGACCTGAGCCCCTTGGCCGAGTGTCCCCAATGCGGCGGGGTGGCCACGGTGGAGGGCGGCCGGGAGGTGGAGTCCATCGAGCTCAAGTGGGATTAAAGGGGCAGGGGAGGGCGGGGGGCCTCCCCTGTCATGCCTCCAGGATAAAAAAAGTGGCACCGGCTTCCAGCCGGTGCCGGCGCCCACGCGGGCCGCCGGTGCCCCAAAAATAATGCTACCGTAAGGGGCGGCTGTCTTACCTCCTGATTGCCACTAGGCATCAAGTCTTTTTAGCTTCGCTGATCTCTGCCAAAAGCCGCTCGCAGGCCTTAAGCACGGCCCCTTCCATGACCGCCGTCAGACCCGGCTTCACTTCTCTTCGGGAATTTCCTGGGTCTGGGCCACGATGAC
>JBGPBR010000114.1:0-6201 GCA_041481325.1 Desulfobaccia bacterium | reverse complement strand
TCAATAATCCCGCCTTGGAAAACCAAACCGATAAACGACAACCGCAAACCCCAAGCCGGCTCTGCATCGGTCCCGCCGGCTGGGACTACCAAGACTGGCAGAGGGTGGTTTATGCCGCCGGGCTGAAGGGCACGGACCGCCTAACTTTTTTGGCCTCCATCTTTCCGGTGGTGGAGATCAACGTCACCTTTTACCGGCCCCTGACCCCAAACCTTGCGCCCCGCTGGCTGGACGCGATTGGGGACCGCCCCGATTTCCGTTTCACCGCCAAGTTGTGGCAGCTCTTCACCCACGAGCGTAAGCTGCCGGCGGCGGAACTCGGGCAATTCCACGACGGCCTGGCGCCCCTGCTGGCCGCCGGGCGCCTGGGGGTGCTCCTGGCCCAGTTCCCTTATTCCTTCCACAACACCGCAGAAAACCGGGCCCACCTCTTAAAGCTCAAGGCGGCGCTCCCGGAGTATCCCCTGGCCCTCGAGGTACGCCACCGCTCCTGGCAGCAGCAGGCGGTGCGGGAATTTTTGGCCCAGGCGGGCCTGGATTTTGTCAACCTAGACCAACCCCAGGTCTCCTACCCCATGGGGGCGACCCGCTGGGTCACGGGCCGGCGCGGCTACCTGCGCTGCCACGGACGCCGGCAAGAGACCTGGTTCGAGTTCGGGGAGGACCGGGGGGCCCGCTATGATTACCTGTACGGCCCCGAGGAGCTGAACGACCTGGCGGACCGGGCCCGGGAGCTCATGGAGAAGGCGGCGGAGACCTATGTCATCTTCAACAATCACCCCGCCGGGCAGGCAGTGGCCAACGCCCTGGAGCTAACCCACTTGCTTACGGGGCGCAAATTTAGGCTGCCGCCCGGCCTGCTGGCGGCGTTTCCCCGGCTTGGTCAGTTAGCGGCGGAATGAGGGACAGGTCAAGTCCTGGAAAAATCGCGGCAAGTTTTTAACAATCCCCGTGAATCCCTATCGTGTCCGGCACGATATTCGATAGCGATTTGCGGTCAAAAGGCTATCTTGGCAGCCGCAGGCTTTACCGTGAAAAACCAAATCCCCCTAAATCCCCCTTTTGCAAAGGGGGACTTATGAAACCCCCCTTTTCTAAAGGGGGGTAGGGGGGATTTTTCATCTTCGGGGGTGAGACCCTTGGGGTCCATGAACGTTTAGCCTGCGCCGCACCGGCAAGACGCCGGTGCCACCATATTACTGCCCGCCCCTAAATTTTTAGAACCGAGGGCTGGTTTTCCGTCATCTCCATCTTTATTAACATTCCCACCCATTCCTCAGTCAAATTACCATAAAGATTCCGCAAATTTTTCCCGAAAAATTGGTAGGAGGGCAATGAACATGGGCACACCTTTCTTCTCAGTGATTTGCTTGTCCGGCTTGATTACCCTGGCCTGCTGCATATGCAGCCTGGTGGACCATTCCAAAAGAGGCCAAGTGCTATTCCGGCTCAAGAGATAGCAGACGTAATCCCGGCCGCAACCTCCTGATTGAGCCCCTGCGGCTGGGGGGAATTTTCCGGCCCCCCTCTCTCCATCGCTAGGTAAAGTCTCAACTGCAGTCCAATGGGACTTCACCGTCGTCTTCCCTACCTACTGCTTGTCGGGCTCGACCGCCGGGGTGGTGGGGGACTCCTTCCCCGGAATCGGCTTGGGCGGTATGGTCTGCGGCGCCGCCGGGTCCCGCCGGGACTTCTCCATCTGCTTGGCCGGCCCCTCGGCAACGGGCGGCTCCCGCTCCGGGGCCTGCTGCTTATACTCCGAGCCGGGCTTGAGTTTGCCCCCCAGATCCTCTGCGGCGGCCCAGGTCGGCGCCCAGGCCGGCAGCCCAGCAACAATCAACCAAACCACCAGTTGCCGCGCACCTCTTCTCATGGTTCCTTGCTCCTCCCTGTGAGGTCATAGATGCTGGACTCCGCCCAACCGATGGGCGGGTCCTTCTGCCTTTCGAAGTAGCTATAAATTTTAACGGTTTGGACATAAGCCGGCAAGATGAATTCGAAGGTTAGGCGGTCGCTCTCCCCTGACTCGATGTGCAGGTTGAGCTGCCTTTCATAGGAGTCCGCCACTTTGGGCCACTCCACCCGCGCCTCCCCCGGATCGATCAGGGGCTGGCCGTCCTTCAGCCGCTGGTCGATGAGCCGGTCCAGGGGCAGGATCTTCTGGACCCGGACAATGCCGCGGGTCACGTCGACGGGCCGCTTGCCGGCGTTGACGATGTTGACGGCCACGTGCACCCAGGCCCACTGGTCGTTGAGGAGCCGGTGGGTCACCGTGTGGGAGATGTTGGCCTTGGGGGAGTGCTCCCCCTGGAGAAAAAACCAGAAACCCGCCACCAGAATAGCCAGAACCGTGGCCACCGCCTGGGCGATGGCGGCAATGTCCTTGACCTTTTCCAGGGTGGAGAGTTTTTCTTCCTCCACCACATAGATGGGTTCCTGGTGGCCGGGGGGCGCCGGCTCGCCCCCAGGAGCGCAGGGATTGCGGTCCTCGCCGGGGCCGCCTGCTGATTTCCGGGTCACGGCATCATCCCTCCTTTAAAACATTAGCGTCCCGAAGGCCCGGGTCAAAAGGCCCAACCCGGTGGCCAGGGCCAGGGTGCAGAGCGCCGCAATGGTCGCCCCTTTCCAGCCCACCTCCCGGCTCAAGGCCGCAATGGTGGAGGCGCACGGTATATAAAAGATCACAAAGATGGTAAAGGTGAGAAGCTGGGAAATGGTCAGGGCGTCGGTTAATTGGGTGGTGCCCAAGGCCTCGCTGAGCATGATGAGGGACAATTCTTTCCTCATGATCCCGAAAAGCAGGGTGACCCCCACCGCCGCGGGCAGCCCCAGGAGGGCGGTGAAGGGACGGGTAACCTCGTTGACGTAGGCTTCCAGGCCGTAATACTTCAAGAGGCTCAGCACCAGGCTGCCCACGATGAGGATGGGCCAGGCCACCACGATGAACTCCTTCAGGCTGTGCCAGGACTTGCGCCAGACGTTGCCCCAGGTGGGCAGCCGGTATTCGGGGATCTCCATGATGAGACCCGGGGAGATCTCGGGCAGGAGCCAGGTGGAAATCCTGCCCAGCACCGCAATGACCAGCAAGTTGAAGAAGTAGACCGCCAGGGCCCAGTACGGCCCCAGGGCGTAGGCCACCAGGGCGAAGATGATCACCGAGCGGGCCGAGCACGGGATGAGGACGGCCAGCATGGAGACCACCAGCCGGTCCCGGGGGCTCTCCAGGATGCGGGTGGCCATCACCGCGGGCACGCTGCAGCCGTAGCCCAGGATAAAGGGAATGATGGACTTGCCGTGAAGGCCCAGCAGATGCATGAGGTTGTCCATGAGAAAGGCCACCCTCGGCAGATAGCCGCTGTCCTCCAGCAGCGCCAGGCCGATGAGGAAGGGCAGCAGATAAGGGAGCACGATGGCCACCCCGCCGAAGATGCCCATGAGGAGGCCGTCCATGACGCCGTAGGCCAGGCTCTGGGCCCCAAACCAGGCCTTCTCCAGATTTTGGGCCTCGGTTAAGTATCCCATCAGGAAGTTTTCGGCGTACTGCCCGAACCGAAAGACCACCTGGAAAAACAGGCTCAGGACCCCGGCCAGCATCAGGATGCCCCAGAACCGGTCGGTGGCGATACGGTCCAGGCGGTCCCGCCAGTCGGGTTTCTCCGCGGCCTTGACCCGGGCCACCTGCTCGAAGATATTGACGCTCAAGGCGTGGCGCTCCGAAGAGATAACGGTTTCCGGAGGCCGTCCGTGGCTCTGGGCCAGGATCTTCTGGCTGTTGGTCACCCAGGAGATGGCCTGTGGTTCCCGTCGCCGGATTTCCTCCAGGGTGTAAGGGTCGTCCTCCAGGGCCTTCACCAACATGAAGCGCCAGGGAAGCCCCAGTTGCCGGGAGAGCCGGTAGTCCAGCTGGTCGGCCAGGGCGTCGACTTCTTCTTCGATGTCCCGGCTGAACAGGGTCTGGGCGGGCTGCACCCCGGCCCGGCCGGCGCTGAGCGCGGCCCTGAGAAGCTCCGTCAGGCCCCGGCCTGCGACGGCCACGGTGGGCACCACCGGCACCCCTAAAAGAGTAGAGAGCTTGGCCGCGTCAATGTTGATGCCCTTGCGGGCGGCCTCATCCATCATGTTCAGGGCCACCACCATGGGGCGCTCCAGGCTCATGAGCTCCAGCGTCAGCTCCAGGCTGCGGGACAGGAGAGAGGCGTCGATGACGGTGATGATGACGTCGGACTCCCCGGCCAGCAGGTAGTTCCGGGACTCCAACTCCGCCTGGTCGGTGGAGGTGAGGGAATAGACCCCGGGGAGATCCACGCAGGTGAGCTCTTCGCCTTCGAACACCACCTGGCTGACGGTGAACTTCACCGTGGTGCCGGGAAAATTGGACACCGCGGCCTTGTAGCCGCTGAAATAATTGAAGATGGTGCTTTTGCCGCAGTTGGGCTGGCCGATGAGGGCCACTCTCAAACTCATGGAATTCGGCTTTCAGATTTAGGTTTATTTGGCCGCGGTCATCTATCCAAGGACTGATAAGTACGGATTCTATTGCATTTTATTATCAATTGCAATTATATTTTCTCCTTTTTCCCCCGGCCCTTTTTTCCTGGCCGCCATCCGCTCCTGGTGCTGAAACTTGACAGATTCTCCAAATTATTTATATTAAACTGTTTTAAAGGGAAAACTAATTTCTGTCCCTGGCAGCAATGGGCCAGCATGAAAAAGACCCTGCAAATCGCCATTCACTCCATCCCGGACACCGGCAAGGAACTCAGCCTGCACCTGGGAAAGGAGTGGTTCGGCCGCTGGTTTGATGAGGACCCGAGCCTGGAGTTCTCCGACGCCACCATCACCGGGTCGGTGGACCTGGCCCGGCATGGCCGGGATATCCTGGTGCGGGGCCGTCTGGAAGGGAGGCTTACCCTCAGTTGCGGGCGCTGCCTGGAGGGCTTTGCCACCCCGGTGGCGGCCGACTTCGACCTGCTCCTGGTGCCCGCCCCCCAGGGGGTTCGCCCGGAAGAAGAAGAGCTGTCCGCCGCCAACCTGGACCTGGATTTTTACACCGGGGAGACGGTGGACCTGGAGAGCATCCTCCGGGAACAGATCATCCTGATGCTGCCGCTCAAGCCCTTGTGCTCCGAGAGCTGCCAGGGCCTGTGTCCCCGGTGCGGCGCCATCCTCAACCGGGAGGCCTGCAACTGCCAGGCGGCCAAAGCCGAATCGCCCTTGGCCCGGCTGGCCAAGCTGAAGGTTTGAAAATCACTGGCGGACGAATCCCGCCTGGCATTTTATTTACTGAAAGCTGATAGCTGATAGCTATCATAAAAAGGAGATTTTCCGTGCCCTTACCCAAGCGTAAAAAGTCCATTGCGAAAAAGCGGACGCGCCGCGCCCACGACTTCCTGACCCCGCCGCAGCTGTCCACCTGCCCCAAATGCAAGGAGCACCGGCTGCCCCACCACGCCTGCCCGCACTGCGGCTTTTACAAGGGGCGGCTGGTCATCCCGAAAGCGGCGGACTAAGTCATGGATTACCTGCTCACCGAGGAGCAGCAGATGCTCCAGGAGCTGGCCCGCCAGATCAGCGAGGAGCGCATCAAACCCATCCGGGCCCAGCTCGACGAAGAGGAGACCTTCCCCTGGGACATCATGGGGGACCTGGCCCAGGCCGACCTCTGCGGCACCGTCATCCCGGAGGAGTACGGCGGCCTGGGGCTCGGGTGCCTGGAGAACTGCCTGGTGCTGGAGGCCCTGGCCGAAGCCTGCGTGGGGGTGGCCACCACCTACGCCGCCTCCTTCCTGGGGGCCTACCCGCTGCTGTTGTTCGGCTCCGAGGAGCAGAAGCGCCGCTATCTGCCGCCCCTGGCTAAGGGCAAGTCTCTGGCCGCCTTCGCCCTCACCGAACCCCAGGCGGGTTCGGACGCCGGGGCGGTGGCCACCACCGCGGTGAAGGACAGCGACTCTTACGTCTTGAACGGCACCAAGCAGTGGATCACCAACGCCGGGGAAGCCGAGCTTAACACCATCATTGCCATCACCGACCGGACCAAGGGTGCCCGGGGCGCCTCGGCCTTCGTGGTGGAAAAGGGCGACCCGGGAATCTCTTTCGGCAAGAAAGAAAAAAAGATGGGCATCCGGGCCTCGGTCACCCGGGAAATTATCCTGGAGGACTGCCGCATTCCCAAGGACCGCCTCATCAACAAAGAAGGCATGG
>JBGPBR010000113.1:0-6223 GCA_041481325.1 Desulfobaccia bacterium | reverse complement strand
GGCGCGGGATGCTTACGACGACGTGGTGCGGGGCGACCGCCCCAAGCTGGCGGACCTGCTCCGGGCTCTACTGGCCTTCCTGGGCCGGAACGACATGATGGCCTACCTCACCATGATGGCGGTGCGCCTGACGGAACTGCACCGGGTCCTGAAGCCAACGGGTTCTTTGTACCTGCATTGTGATCCGACCGCGAGTCATTATATTAAGATGCTTTTGGATGCTATTTTTAGTCAGAAAAACTTTCGCAATGAGATTATTTGGAAGAGGACAAGTGCTCATAGTAGCGCGAAGCGTCATGGACCGGTCCACGATATAATCTTTTTCTATAGCAAGACAGATTCATATGTTTGGAATCCGATATTTACCGGACACAATGAAAAATATATAAAATCACATTATACGCAAGTTGACCATGATGGTCGGCGGTGGATGCCCGATAATCTGACAGCAGCAGGGGTTCGTAAAGGTTCATCTGGTAAGACTTGGCGAGGATTTGATGTTACTGGGAAAGGTAACCACTGGAAATTTACTATCGATAATCTTGAAAAGCTAGATGCAAAAGGAAGAATTTACTGGCCGCCAGGGGGCGGTTGGCCGAGATATAAGAGATACTTGGATGAAATTAAAGGTCTTTCGTCACAGGATACTTGGACTGATATTCCACCCATAAACGCTCAAGCCAAAGAACGCCTGGGCTACCCCACCCAGAAGCCCGAGGCCTTGTTGGAGCGCATCATCCGGGCCTCCAGCAACGAGGGCGACGTGGTCTTGGACCCATTCTGCGGCTGCGGCACCACTGTCAGCGTGGCCGAGCGCCTGAAACGGCGATGGATTGGCATCGACCTCACCCATCTGGCCATCACCCTGATCAAGAAGCGCCTGCACGACACCTTCGCCCCGGAGGAACTGGCCCCTTACGAAGTCATCGGCGAGCCCGCGGACGCCCCCTCGGCCGCGGCCCTGGCGGAGGTCAACCGCCATCAGTTCGAGTGGTGGGCCCTGGGGCTGGTGGATGCGGCCCCGGCCCAGGACAAGAAAAAAGGGGCGGACCGGGGGGTGGACGGGGTCCTCTATTTCCAGGAGAAAGGCGACGGCTCCTACCACAAGATCATCGTGCAGGTGAAGAGCGGCCAGGTGGGCGCCAAAGAAGTCCGGGAGCTGGAGGGGACGCGAAAACAGGAGAAGGCGGAGATCGCGGCGCTCCTGACTCTCAAGCCTCCCACCCGGCCCATGCGGGAGGCGGCCGCGGCCGCGGACTTTTTTGTGCCGGAGCGCTTTCCCGAGCTGCGCTTCCCCCGGCTGCAAATCCTCACCATCGCTGAGTTGTTCGCCGGCAAACAACTGGAGTATCCCCGCTGGGTGCCTCACAAGACCTTCAAAAAGGCGGCCCGCCGGTACAAGGGGCCGACTCCGCAGGAGCAGGAGAAATCTTATCCGAAATTGCCGAATTCGGACTAATCAGAAATGGCGAACAAGGTGCTCCTGTCATACATATTCTGCAATCCTTGACGGAAAAATAGTTGACCCACCGAAAACCGAAAACCGAAAACCGAAAACTCCCTAATTCGGACTGGCCCTTTCTCCTGGCCCTGGGCCTCATGGGGCTGGTGCTCTTTTTTTACCGGCTGGGGACCCCGGGGCTGATGGACCCGGACGAAGGCCGCTACGCCGAGATCGGCCGGGAGATGCTGGCCCTGAAGGACTGGCTGGTCCCGCACCTCAATCATCTCCCCTACCTGGAGAAGCCGCCCCTGGTCTACTGGCTCACGGCCCTGAGCTTTAAGACCCTGGGCCTGACGGAATTTGCGGCCCGCCTGCCCGCGGCCGTAAGCGCCCTGGGCGGGCTCTTCCTGGCTTACGCCCTGGGCCGGGCCTTTTGGGGGCCGGCTGCGGGTTTGCTGGGGGCCGCGGTCCTGGCGACCTGCCCCGGCTACGTGGCCCTGGGGCGGATTCTCACCCTGGACATGGTCTTCGCCCTGTTCCTCAACCTGGCGGTGGGCCTGGGATATTTGGCCCTGAGCCGGGAGCGGCCCCGGTGGTGGCTCTGGGCTTACGCGGCCCTGGGCCTGGCGGTCCTCATCAAGGGACCGGTGGCGGTGGTCCTGGCCGGGCTCATCTGGGGCCTCGGGGTTGGGCTCCACCCCCACCCTAACCCTCCCCCCTCAAGGGGGAGGGAGAAAGGGGAAGTCCCCCCCGGCCCTGCACCCCATAGGGGGCGGGGGCCAGCGCCAGGGCCTGCTTCCAGGTTTGGCAGGATATGGCAGCCGCGGACCTGGCAGGTCCTGTGGCAGCCCCAGGGCTGGCTCCTCATGGCGGTCATAGTCCTGCCGTGGTTTTTCTACGTCCAGTGGCGCCACCCCGAATTTTTCCGCTTTTTTATCCTGGAGCACCACCTGGGACGGTTCCTGACCCCGGCCATCCACCCGGAGCCTTTTTATTACTACGCGCCGGTGGTCTTGGGGCTCATGCTCCCGTGGAGTTTCCTGCTGCCCTGGGCCCTGGCGTTTGGGGGGCGGCCCCGGGACCCCCACCGGGCCTTCCTGCTCATCTGGGCCGCGGTGGTCCTGGTCTTTTTTTCGCTGTCCCGGGGCAAGCTGGTTCCTTACATCTTGCCGGCGCTGCTGCCCCTGGCCCTGCTGCTGGGAGCGGCCCTTAATGATTGCCGGGAGGCCCGGCGGTTTGCCCGGGACCGGGGGCTGCATTACAGTCTGCTGGTCTGGGGCCTGGCCGGGCTGGCCCTGACGGCCCTGTATTTTTGGCCTCCCGCGGCCCTGAGCCGGGAGTTGGCCAAGGCGGCCCCGATGGGGTCCCTGGTGCCGGCGGGCCTGCTGGGGTTCGCCCTCACTCCCCTGGCGGCGCTGCTCCGGCGGCAGGTAGGGGTCCTGTTGCTGGGAGCCCTGCTGCTCAACGCCCTGGCGCCCCAGATCGTGGAGACCGTGAGCCGCGGGCGCTCGCCCCGGGAGGTGGGCCTGGCGGTCCGGGACCACTGGCAGCCGGGCGCGGCCCTGGTGGGAGTGCAGCTCTATTCCCAGGGGGTCTCCTTTTACAGCGGGCAGGTCTTTCACCTCCTGGAGTTCGGGACCGAGCTGGATTTCGGCCGCCGGCTGCGGCCGGCCTCCGGGCTCTTTTTCACCGACCTCAAGGAGTTGACGGCTTTTGCCGCGTCCCGGCCCCGGAGCTTTTTTTACCTGAAGGTCCAAGACCTGCCGAGGCTAGAGCGGGAGTTTCCCGGAAAATTGCGCCCCCTGTCCCGGTACAAGGATTGTATTTTGTTGGGGTATGAAGGAAAATAACTTATTGAGGTTGGGGTTTCAGCCCCGCCCAGGCCCGGCTCAGATTTTTTCTGCCGCAGGCGTAAGGTTCATGGAAACCGGGAGCCTAAGGCTTAGACCGGCGCTGGCCCCGGCTGGAAAGCCGGTGCTGCCAAGTCCGTTGTTGATTTTTATCTGAGCGGACCCAGGGGTCCGCCCTAAAGGCCGCCCCCCAAGATGCATTTGCTGACAGCTGACGGCTGAGTTATCATGCCCAATATTTTATACCGCTACCTGGTGCTGGAAATCCTGCCGCCCTTTTGGGTGGGGCTCCTGGCGTTCACCTCCATCGTCTTTTTGGGGCGGATGATGAAGGTGACCCAGATGATCGTGGTCAAAGGGGTGGGGTTGGTTGAGGTCCTGAAAACCTGCGCCTTCCTGCTGCCCTATCTCCTGGTCTTCACCCTGCCGATGGCGGCCACCGTGGGGATTCTGCTGGCGCTGACCCGGCTGTCTGCGGACCAGGAAGTGGTGGCCATGAAGACCGCGGGCCTGAGCTACACCCAACTGCTGCCTCCCATCCTGGGGTTTTCCCTGGCCGTGGCCCTGGTCACCCTGGGGCTCACCGTGGTCGGCAGCCCCTGGGGCCAGCACGCCACCAAGGAGTTGCTCATTGAGGTGGTAAAGAAGCGGGCCGACGTGGGGATCAAGGAGCAGGTGTTCAACACCGACTTTCAGGGGATCATGCTGTTCATCAATCAGGTCACCCCCAAGGACGGCCGCCTGGAAGGCATCTTTGCCTACGACTACCGGGACCAGGAAAACCCCAACACGATCTACGCCGGCAGCGGGCAACTGAGCTTCGACCCCGAACAGGAAGCCATCCTAATGGAGCTTTATGACGGGCGGGTGATCCGTTGGGGGCCGGACCCCAACCGCTGGCAGACGGTGGAATTCAAACGCTACCAACTGCCCTTGCAACTGTTCAGCTTTAAACTGCATGGGGCCAAGTCCGAGTCGGAGATGTCCCTGGGGGAGTTGTGGGCGGCGCAGTCGCAACACCCCCGGGGATCCGAGGAATACAACCGGGCCGCAGTGGAGCTAAACCAGCGGTTCGCCATGCCGGTGGGGGCCCTGCTCCTCTGCCTGATGGCCATGCCCCTGGGCCTGAGTCCGGGCCGGCACGGGCGCACCTATGGTCTGATCCTGGGCCTGGTGATCTTCCTGGTTTATTACGTGGTCTTCACCGCCTCGTGGCGCCTGGCCATCAACGCCCGCCTTAACCCGTCCCTGGCGCCGTGGCTCTCCGACTTTTTGTTCGTCTGGGTGGCGCTGTATCTCTGGGGGCGCACGGTGCGGGAGTTGCCTTTGATTCCTGCGGGAATCGTCACCAAGGTGAAAAGGTTAAATATCTTCAGAGTAAAAGGGGAACAGGGGAAAGGGGAAAAAGGGGAAAAGGCGAAGGGAAAAAACCATATTACCTCTTAATCTTTCCCCCTCTTTACCATTATCCCCAAATTTAATTTAGGGGGAGGTGTCCCATCCCTGATTTCTACGCATTGGACGGGGCTAAGGTTCTTATCACCGGGGGCGCCGGCATGATCGGCAGCACCATCGCCCACCTGGCCGTAAGCCGGGGGGCCCGGGTCACGGTGCTGGACGCCATGCTGCCCATCTACGGCGGCAACCTCTTCAACCTTGAGGGGATTGGGGACCGCATCGAGTTCGTTAAGGGCGACATCCGGGACCTGCCGCTGCTGGAACGGGTGGTCCCCGGCTTCGACTACATCTTCAGCCTGGCCGGCCAGGTCAGCTACGTGGACAGCAACCTGGAGCCCTTAACCGACCTGGACATCAATTGCAAGGGCCACATCCTGGTCCTGGAAGCCTGCCGGCGGCTGAATTCCCGGGCCCGGCTCCTGTTCGCCAGTTCCCGGTTTGTCTACGGCCGGATCGAATCCAACCCCGTGGATGAAGGCCACCCTTTCAACTGCCTGAGCATTTACGGCATCCACAAGCTGGCCGGCGAGAAGTATTACCGCTTCTATCACGAGGCCTACGGCATGCCTACCGTCAGCGTGCGCATCGCCAACCCATATGGGCCCCGGCAGCAGATGAAGCACAGCAAGTACGGCATCGTCAACTGGTTCATCCGCCTGGCCCTGGAAGGCAAGCCGCTGACGATTTTCGGCGACGGCAGCCAGCGCCGGGATTACGTGTTCGTGGAAGACCTGGCGGAAGCGGCCCTCACCCTGGTGCTGACCCCGGGGACCGAGGGCCAGACCTACAATCTCGGCAGCGGCACCGGCACGCCCTTTCTGGAGATGGCCCGGCTGGTGGCGGCAACGGTGCCGGGCACCGAAGTCAAGCAGGTGGAGTGGCCCGCGGACCGCTATTTCGTGGAGACGGGGGACTACCTCAGCGACATCGGCAAGATCACCCAAGCCACCCCCTGGCGGCCCCGGACGTCGCTGCAGGAGGGCATCGCCCGCACCGTGGACTTTTACCGCCGGCACCGCTCCCAATATTGGTAGCGGCGTGATTTGCAAAAAGTACCCATTAATCGGCTTGCAACTATTAAGGTTTGCACTTGACCGGGGCTTTTGCTAGTATCGCGCCCCATGATTGCCTTACCTAAGTATCTAGGCCTTTTCTCCCTCCCCCTTGATGGGGGAGGGCGGGGGTGGGGGTGATTTTTCTGGGTATCGCGCCAACTTATCCCCCTCCCCCCAACCCCCTCCCACCAGGGGAGGTGGAGTTAGGGGGACAAATATTTTGTAAGGGATTCCCGGGAGATAACACCAGGCCGCAAAGATGATAGGGCGGGCGTCCCCGCCCGCCGTCTTTGCTATCCGCAGGCCCTTACAAAAAAACCTGCGCCGGACCGCCAGGGGGCGGGTATCCTACTACATTTTCCCAAGCTGCTCTTGGGCAAGGAAGCTGGTGGGCGGTGCCCACCCTTGTATCTTAG
>JBGPBR010000112.1:0-6238 GCA_041481325.1 Desulfobaccia bacterium | reverse complement strand
GCCCCAGTGATCAAGGCCCCGGCCTCCCGGCCCGCCCCCGCGGCGAAGAAGACCAGCCCGGCCTCCCGGCCCGCGGCGCCAATGTCCGTCAAGCCGGCGTCTGCTGCCGCGGCCAAGCCGGTGGTCTCCAAACCGCCATCCCGGCCAGCCACCACCTCGGGGTACAGCAAGTCAACGCCGGCGCCATCTGCCCCTCCAGGGACGTTCGTCAAACCAGGGGCGCCCCCTGTTTCCCCAGCGGTTTCTGCCAAGCCGGCGTCTGGGACAAGCCCCTCCTCGCCGATCGTTAAGTCATCGTCGACCCCATCTACAACCGCAAAGAGCACCGGCACCGCATCGCCGCAGTCTAAAACCGCGGGGAGCACCAAATCAGCGGCAACGCCGGTTACCGCCAAGGCGGACCCCGGCGCGGCAAAGGTGGCCGGCGCCAAGCCGGTTGCCGGGTCAGGCGGGGCTGCCAGCCCCCAGGGGTCTGCCGCGTCTGAACAATTGAAGATGAGGATCGCCCAAGCCGGCACCACCGGAAAGGCTACGGGGACCGCTAATGAAGGGGCTTCAGCCGCAAAGGGTACAGCAGCAGCCACCACAAATAAGGCTACCGATAAGACCGCCGGCACCGCGCCGCAGTCTAAAACCGCGGTCTTCAAAGACGAGGTGCCGACGCCGGTTACCGCCAAGGCGGCCACCGGACCGTCATCCCAGACGGGCGCAGGGCCAGCCGGGGTTGCCGGCGCTAAGGCGGATACCGAGTCATGGGATTATTTTACGCCTATGGCTAAGATCGCAGGAGTCCGCGCAACGAAGCCCAGTGAAATGGGCCTTACGAAGCAGGATGTGGATGCCATTCGAAGCGGAGGGAATAGTGGCACTACTCCTTCTGGTTTGGTCTGGGGACCGGCTTTGAAAGGATACATAGGGGATTCTGCTACGAAGCCGAGTGCCAGCTCAGGAGCCGTTGCTAGCACCCAGCCAAGCACCGCGTCGGCCGGGGTTGCCACAGCCGGGGCCGGAGCCGCAACTAGTAAGGCTGATGGCACCCAACCGGGCGCCGGGGCGGCAGGGGTTGCCACTGCCCCGCCAAGAACCCCGGCTGCCTCTTCTAGGCCGATGGCCCAGACTCCTTCGGGATCAAACCCGGGGTGGATAGGCCCCACGAGTCTACTGTACCCGCCGCTGGCGGGGGTACCGGGTGTGCCAGCCATGCAGCCAATACCACCCATGGCTAACCCGGGAGGGAAGACGCCCGACTTGAATCAAGAGCCCAGGCCTGGGCCGGGGCGGTCTGCTACACCGCCGGAGGAGCCAATAGTAATATCTCAGGCACCTGGAGGCACGCCCTCTGGGACGCAGGAGTTGGTCAGCGATGCGAACCCCCAGGAACCTTGGAAGCCAAATACCCAAATTGCCTCCGGGCCGACAATAAGTGATGATTTACGCAATAAAAGAGAGGCGATAAAAGGTGTTGATGATCCTCCAGGAAGTTCGGATAGCCTACAAAGCAAAGATGACCAATTACAAAATCTGGTTAAGCAATGGATCGATGAAAAAATTAGAGACGGCTATTACATAATGAACCCTAACTTTATAAAAAAAGTCGTTAGTTCACTAGGGCTGGTTGCGGACGGGACGATTATCAAAGAAGCATATACTGGGAAGGAGGTAGATCCTAAACACCGAGGGATTCAGACTTTGGTTGGTCTTTACCCTCTAACGTGTGGATCGATTACTAAAATGGGCCTAGAAGAATTAACTCCTCTCATTAAACACTTCTATGGAGAAAACACAGTTGTCAAAGGCATTGTGGTATCTGATATAAAAGATCCAGAAAACAATCACAAAGCCCTAAAATTTACTCCTCCAAATGGTAAACCGACGGTTGTTGATTTGTGGGAAGGTATGATTAAAGCGGGTAATCCCATTTTTTATGATGAGAAAGATTGGATTGCCAAAACCCACAAAATGTTACAGACCGAAAAAGCCAGCGTTGTTAAAATATTTATCACTGAGGAGTGAGAGCAAGATTATGAAATTACTGCTTTTAATCATGGTGTGGTGGTTGGCCCTGGGTCCCAGCAGCGCCCCGGCGGCGCCGGCCAAAGACGCGGCCTCTCCCCCCTTGCCGGCCGAGGAGATCCGGGTGGTGCCGCCCAGCCCGGGGTTGCCGGCGGCGGTCCGGGAGTTTTCCGGCACCTGGTACGGCGACTGGGTGGACCCCAAAAGCCCGGAGAACCGCATCCGGGAAATCCTGGTGGTGGAGGAAATCGCCGCCCTGGATAAGGTCAAAGTGATTTTTAGCTGGGGAGAATGCCCGGCCTGCCAGATCCAGGCTGGGTGGCAGCGGTTTTCCGGGAAAATCACCGACCTCTGCGTCGATTGGCCCAAGCTGGATGGCTCCGTCACCCCCGCCGCGGCCAAGGCCCTGGGGGAGAAGAAGATCCTGGTGTTCCAGCATCCCGAAGGCCGGGCCTTTCTGTTTGTCCTGAGCGAGGACGGCCGCATGTTGGGCACGGACGGGGCGGCCCATATCTGGATGTCCCGGTTGGGCCAGCCGGCGGCCGCGGCCAAGGAGACGGCGGATGCCGGGCTGGCCGGGGCCAAGTCGGCGCGATTTTACGTGAATCGGGGGGGCGAGCATCTGCAAAAGGGCCAGTTTGACCTGGCCATCGCCGACTTCACCCAGGCGGTGCAGATCAACCCGGGGGACGCGGCGGCGTACCACAATCGAGGGGTGGCCCAGGAGCGGAGCGGCCGGTATGACCTGGCCATCGCCGACGCCACCAAGGCCCTGGAGTTGAACCCGAAACTGGCGGAGGCATACAGCGGCCGGGGCACGGCCTTTGAAGGCCAAGGCCGGTACGACCAGGCCATCGCCGACTGTACCCAGGCCCTGGCCATCAACCCGAGATATGCCCAAGCGTACCACAATCGGGGGGTGGCCTACGAGCGGACCGGCCAGTATGATCAGGCCATCGCCGACCTCTCCCAGGCTTTGGAGATCAACCCCAAATTCGCCGAGGCTTACAGCAACCGGGGGGTGGTCTATGAGAGGAAAGGCCAATATGACCAGGCCATCGCCGACTTCACCCGGGCTTTGGAGTTAAACCTGGGAGACGCCAAAACCTACCGGGATCGGGGACTGGCCCATGATGGGAAAGGCCAGCATGACCAGGCCATTGCCGACTTCACCCGGGCCCTGAAGCTAGGGCCGCGGGATGGCCTGGCCTATCAATATCGGGCCATGAGCCACTTTGGAAAAAAAGAATTTGCCAAGGCCTGGGAGGATGTGCGCACCGCCCAAAGTCTGGGCTCTAAGGTGGCCCCCGAGTTCCTGCAGGACCTGGAAAAAGCTTCCGGCCGGAAAAACTGAGTCGACCCTTCTCTGGTTGGCTTCATTACCTGCCTCCCGGCGCCTGGCGGGGAAAATGGCTCCCAGCCAGGCGAGAGGCTCTAGCCGCGCCTTCCCAGTCAAGGAATGGAAGAAAGCCTCAAAGCCGGGAGGGGAACGCCGGGAGCCGGCAGGTATCTTGCCAGGAAAACGCCGCGTTTCCGGTTTTTCTGCAAGCGGAGCAGTCCCTGGTGTCCAAAGGAGGAAAAGATGAGCAGGCTGCTGGTCAACCTACTGGTAATGATCTCGCTGGCGTGGGCTGGAACGGCCCTGGCCGCGGAGCCCGCCCCCGATGGGGAGAAGTCAGCTGAATTTTACGTTAATCAAGGGGTTGACCATCTGCAAAATGGCCGGTATGACCAGGCCATCGCCGATTACACCAAGGCCCTGGAGAAGGACCCGAGATTAGTAGAGGCCTACACTAATCGGGGGTTGGCCCATGAAGCGAAAGGCCAGCTGGATCAGGCCATCGCCGATTACACCAAGGCCCTGGGGATAAACCCGCAAGAAGCATCTGCATACGTCAGTCGGGGCTATGCGTATCATGCCAAGGGGCAGTATAAACGGGCCATCGGCGACTTCACCAAAGCCATCGCCATAAATCCCAATTATGCCCAAGCCTACCATGGCCGGGGCAACGCCTATGCCGCCGGCAAAGATTATGACAAGGCCCTGAGGGATCTGAACGCGGCCATTAAATTAGATCCAAAGTTCGAGCTTGCCCATAAAGATCGCGACAAAGTGCGTGGCGCCAAAAAAGATTACGACAATCAACAGCGAGCTGCCAGAGAGGCCGTTGAAGAAGAAGAGCCAACCCCCAAGGCTGCGCCCCAGGCTCACAACTATAATCCGAGCCAGGGCGACGTGGTGGCCATCAGGCGGGTGTATGCGTCTCCCTCCAAGGTGGCGCCGGGCCAGCAGGTGAATTTGTGGGTGGCCTATACCATCCTGACCCTATCCAACACCCCGGTTTCCATGACCCTGACCCGGGAAGTGCGGTACGGCGGCAACCTCTTGGGGCAGCCCTACCAGACCACGGTGTCCAACTATAACGGCACTTTCATGGATTTCGCGGCCTATTCAGTGCCCAGCGACGCCGTCATCGGGACCTATACCGTCACCACCCGGGTAATAAGCAGCTACGGCACCTCCCAGAGGGATGGATACTTCGTCGTGCTTCCGCCTTGGGTGCCGGGCCTTCTCCCTCCGGGGGTAGTGCCGCCGCCGGCCCCGTTCCCTCCTGGGATGGCGCCGCCGCCGGGTGTCTACTAATGGAAGCTGCTCCTCCCAATCCTTGGTGATCTTCTTGAATTGACCGGGGTAGTGAAGCAGGGCAAAAAACCGACCTTAATCTGCAAGGAGGCGTGACCTGCTTCCAGTAGTTATGCCAAGTTTTAAGTTAGGATAGGGGTCAAGTCAAGCCAGAGATCCTGGCGGAGAATAGCGAAGCCAAGAAGGCGTGGGCCCAAGGTAATTCAATTTTCCCGACCGGAAGCCTGGCGCAGTTCCTGGAGGAATTTGGGGTCAACCTTGGCGCCCAAATTTTGGGCCTGGTGCACATCATCCCAGGCTTTGTCAAATTCTCTTTTTCCTGCATAGGCCTTCCCCCTATCGAGGTAAGCAATGGCTTTGGCTCTCGGATTTGTCTGCAGGAACGTTGTGTAGTCGGCGATGGCCCTGTCATACTGGCCTTTTCTCAAATAGGCTAACCCCCTGATTGCATAAGCCTCGCCACCATAAGTCTTGACCATTTTCTGCGGATCCATTTCCAGGGCCTTGGTGCAGTCGGCAATAACCTGGTCATACTGGTTTTTCATGCCATAAGCCGCCCCCCGGTGGAAGTAAGCCTCAGCTTTCCTGGGGTCAATTTCCAGGAGTTTGTTGAAGTTGACAATGGCCTGGTCAATCTGGCGTTTCAATGTATAGGCCATCGGTTCTCCCGGCAGGATCGGCAGCAACTACAATATCAACCGAAATTATGCGGCAACCTTAGCCTGCAGTCAACTATTGTACTTCCTGGCAATTTTCAACCTAATGACATCATTGAGATAATTGCCTGGCCGTAAGAACTTTTCAAGACAGAAATTGAGGGATTTACCTTTCATGATTTAAGACATACGGCAATCAATAAC
This sequence comes from Desulfobaccia bacterium, assembly GCA_041481325.1. Taxonomy (GTDB): domain Bacteria; phylum Desulfobacterota; class Desulfobaccia; order Desulfobaccales; family 0-14-0-80-60-11; genus DASWLF01. Next base: position 721 of record JBGPBR010000112.1, on the reverse strand, counting down.
TGGCGGTTGCAGGGGCACGACTATTTCCGTATAATGGCGGCTACCGGGCACAAGACCCTGAATGTGTTCAAGCGGTACAACACCGTGAGCAAGGAGGAATTGAAAGCCCTGGTGGGGGAAAATCGGTAAGGATATTCACTTATGTATTCACCAAGGCTTTTTAAGCGAACCCAAATAAAGGATAACTAATTGATATGCTTAATAAGCCTGGGTGGCGGAACGGGTAGACGCAAGGGACTTAAAATCCCTCGGTCGCAAGGCCGTGCCGGTTCGAGTCCGGCCCCAGGCACCAATTATATCAATATGTTATCTAAATTTGGCTAACCCGGCATTTTTGCGGTGTGCCTATAGTGTGCATGGATTCCTTTTCACGGCCAAAAATTAACCGGGGGGAGACAGCTTCACCCGGCCACAAAATCAGTTTTGAAGATTACCTCCTGCGAAGGTTGCGAAACCTGCTAAACTTCCCCGGCCAGCCTTGCCGCTCCCCATAGTGAGAAGAGGATTGACAAGGGGGGCGCCTTTATCGCTCAACCTCTCTTCTGGGTATGGCAGGCAAGCCAGGAGCCAAAGTAGAACTCTCAGGGCTGCGCTGCTCGCCAGGGCTTGAAAGTCCCCTGGGGGGGTAACCAAGAGCTAACTCTGTCTCAGAGGTCCCCGATTTGCCAGTTCTCCCCCGTCCAGGTGGGGCAGCTTTAAGCGATTGGCCCCGGCCAAGGGT